>CADBKF010000012.1 GCA_902795195.1 Oscillospiraceae bacterium | reverse complement strand
CGTTTCGTGCGTCTTTTCTCCATTGCTCCATAACAAACACCCCCGTTTCCTCTATTATACAGGAAACAAGGGCGTTTGTATAGTTCTTTGACAGTCTGCGAAACCGGCGGGAGCATCCCGCCGGTTTCTGTTTTTATTTTACAATCAGCAGAGCGTCGCGTAGATGACGGCCTTGATCGTGTGCATGCGGTTTTCGGCCTCGTCGAAGACCACGGACTGCTTGGACTCAAAGACCTCGTCGGTGACCTCCATCTCATTGATGCCGAACTTCTGGGCGATCTCAGCGCCGATGGTGGTGTTGGTGTCGTGGAAGGACGGCAGGCAGTGCATGAAGATCGCAGTGGGCTTGGCGTTGGCCATGGCTGCGGCGTTCACCTGGTAGGGCTGCAGCAGGCGGATGCGCTCTGCCCAGACGCTGTCGGGCTCGCCCATCGAGACCCAGATGTCGGTGTAGATGACGTCGGCATCCCTGGTGCCCTCCTGGACGTCCTCGGTCAGACGGACGCTGCCGCCGCTCTCGGCGGCGATCTTCTTCGCCTCGTCGATGAGCCACTGCTCCGGGAAGAGCTCCTTCGGCGCGCAGGCGGTGAAGTTCAGGCCCATCTTTGCACAGGCGACCATGAGGCTGTTGCCCATGTTGTTCCGGGCGTCGCCCATGTAGGTGAAGTTGACGCCCTTGAGTCGGCCCAGCTTTTCCTCGATGGTCAGAAGGTCGGCCAGCATCTGGGTGGGATGGAACTGGTCGGTCAGGCCATTCCAGACCGGCACGCCGGAGTAATCGGCCAGCGCCTGCACGGTGGCCTGGGCAAAGCCGCGGTACTCGATGCCGTCATACATGCGGCCAAGGACTCTCGCGGTGTCCGCGATGGACTCCTTCTTGCCCATCTGGGAGCTGCCGGGATCGAGATAGGTCACGCCGCAGCCGAGATCCAGACCGGCCACCTCAAACGAGCAGCGGGTGCGGGTGGAGGTCTTCTCAAAGAGCAGCACGATGTTCTTGCCGGCCAGATAGCGGTGGGGCTCACCGCTGCGCTTTTTGCGCTTGAAGTCGGCGCTCAGATCGAGCAGATAGCGGATCTCTGCCGGGGTATAGTCCAGCAGCTTCAGAAAGTTTCTTCCTCTGAGATTGACAGGCATGTGAAATCTCCTTTCATTCTATCACGTTGCAGGGACGCACAGTCCCCGATTTCCGATTGCCTCTTCCCTATTGTCTCAATAATCTATTGCTTCTCCCGGTTGAGCGGCATGCTCATGCAGCGGGGACCGCCGCGGCCGCGGGAGAGCTCGCCGCTGGGGATCTTCAGCACGGTGATGCCGTTTTCCTCGAAGATGCGGTTGGTCACGGTGTTGCGGTTGTAGGCAACCACCTTGCCGGGCGCGACGCAGAGCGTGTTCGAGCCGTCGTTCCACTGCTCGCGCTGCGCGGCCACATTGTCGCCGCCGCCGCAGAAGATGAGCTGGATGTGGGGCTCGCCCAGGTGGAATTCCAGCACCTCCCGCAGGTTGTCACCCACGTCGCGGATGTTCAGCTGGCCGTAGCCGCCCATGCTGATCTCAAAGATGCGCAGCTCGTCGAGCATGTCCGGGAAGACGACAAACTTGTCCCGGTCCACCTGGGTCAGCACGGTGTCAAGGTGCATGGTCGCGCGCATGCAGGGAATCTCGAGCGCCAGCACGGTCTTGACCGTGGAATTTTCGTCCTCAAAGAGCCGCTTTGCGATGATCTCAACCGCCTCCGGCGTGGTTCTCTGCGATATGCCGATCGCGACCGTCTCGGGTGAGAGATTCAGAACGTCGCCGCCCTCCATGGAGTAGGCGTCGTCACCCGTGGCATAGAGCGGCGTTTTGCCGCCGAATTCCGGGTGATAGCGGAAGATGTAGCGCGCGTAGATGGTCTCCTGGCAGCGCGTAACCGAGTACATCCGGTTGATGGCCACGCCCTCGCCGATGGATTCAAAGGGATCGCGCGTAAAATACAGATTCGGCAGCGGCTCGAGGACGAACTCATCCTGCCGCCAGAGCAGGCTCGGCAGCCGGTACTTGGGGCTTGCGCCCAGCTCGTCGAAGGAGACGCCCGCCATGGTCTTGAGGATCAGCTCCTTCTCGTCGGGCACGGACATCAGGTACTGATACAGCTCCTGGCGGTAGTCGACCGCCGGTGCAAAGGTGATGAATTCCTTCAAAAACTGCTCCCGCAGACCGGGATTGACCCGCAGCGTTTCCGCTGCCAGATCCTCCAGATAGACCACCTCGGCTCCGTTTTCCCGCAGGACCTGGGCAAAGCGGTCGTGCTCCTCCTGGGCGCCCTGCAGAAACGGGATGTCGTCAAACAGGAGCCGGTCGAGCGAGCCGGGCGTCAGGTGCTCGAGCTCCTTGCCGGGCCGGTGCAGCAGCACACGCTTGAGTGGGGCAATTTCACTTTTTACATAGATCGACATACAGAATTATCCTTTCCCGGCAGCTCTGCCGAGTGCGAATGCGGTTTTGTTGAGCGCCAGGAATTTCGGCGGAACGGTTTTTTCCAGCGCCTTCTGCCAGACCTCCTCGGAAATGTCGGTGGCGGCAGAGAGCACGCCCATCAGAACGACGTTGGCCGCCTTCGGGCTGCCGGCCTGCTCGGCCAGCGCCAGGGCGTCCACCGCGGTGACGTCGGCGCGGGCCTGGAGCTTGTTCACAAGCTCCTGCGGATAGTCCATCGCGCCGGTGATGACCGGCATCGGGTAGATCACCTGCGTGGAGGTGACGATCTTTCCGCCAGGCTTGAGGTAAGGCAGATATCTTGCCGCCTCGAGCAGCTCGAAGGAGATGATGTAATCCGCCTCGCCGAAATCGACCAGCGGAGAATGGACTTCGTCGCCGTATTTGACATAGGTGACAACGCTGCCGCCGCGCTGGGACATGCCGTGCACCTCGCTGAGCTTGACTTCATAGCCGCATTCACCCAGCACCGCGCCCACCAGGCGCGAGGCCAGCAGGGAGCCCTGACCGCCCACGCCGACGATCATCATGGATTTTGTCATTGCCTCTCCCCCCTATTCCTGAATTGCGTCAAAATGACACAGCTGCTGACACAGCCCGCAGCCGACGCAGAGCGTGTCGTCGATGCTTGCCCTGCCGCCCTCGAAGCGGATGGCCGGGCAGCCGATCTTCATGCAGGCGCGGCAGCTGCGGCACTTGTCGGTGTCCACGTGATAGGGCGGCTTGTGCTTGACGTATTTGAGCAGCGCGCAGGGCCGGCGGACGATGATCACGCTGGGCTCCTCGGCGGCAAGCTCCTCTTTGATTGCAGCCTCGAGCTCGTCCAGCTTCGCTGGGTCTGCGATCCGCACGCGCGGCACGCCCAGCGCCCGGCAGACGTCCTCCATTTTGATGGGGTAGGTCTCCTCCTCCTGGAGGGTCAGGCCGGTGGTGGGGTTCTGCTGGTGGCCGGTCATGCCGGTGATGGAGTTGTCGAGGATCAGAACGGTCGAAAAGCTCTTGTTGTAGACGATATTGGCAATGCCGGTCAGTCCGGAGTGCATGAAGGTGGAGTCGCCGATCACCGCGACGCACTTGCTGTTGGATTCGGGGCGCATCTTGGTGAAGCCGTGCAGCGCGCCGATCGAGGCGCCCATGCAGATCGTCGTATCCATCGCGCCGAGCGGCGCCATGCCGCCGAGCGTATAGCAGCCGATGTCGCCCATGACCGTCAGATTCAGCTTTTTCAGCGTGTAGAACAGGCCCCTGTGCGGGCAGCCGGGGCAGAGCACCGGCGGCCGCACCGGGAGCGCTTCGTCCAGAGACTTGCTCGCGGGAAGCGTCACGCCCATGGCCTTGGCAAGCCGGGTCTGGCTGAGCTCGCCCAGCAGGCCGGTCTGTGCCTTGCCGCCGTCCACCTGAATGCCGAGCGCGCGCACGTGGGTCTCAATGATGGGGTCCATCTCCTCGATGACCCAGAGCTTCTCGACCTTCTCGCGGAAGTCGAAGAACAGCTGCCGGGGCAGCGGGTTCACCAGGCCCAGCTTCAGCACGCTGGCCTTGGGGAACAGCTCGCGCACGTACTGATAACAGGTGCCCGAGGTGATAAAGCCGATGGCGGTCTTGCCCATCTCCACACGGTTGAGGGGGCTGGTCTCGGCCGCCGCGGCGAGCTTTGCCATGCGGTCCTCCACGACCACGTGCCGCTTGATCGCGTTAGCCGGGGCCATGGAGTACTTCTGCGGGTTCTTCTCGTAGGGCTTGAGCGCGGGTTCTTCGCGGTCCAGCAGCTCCACGGCGCTCTGCGAATGCGCCACGCGCGTGCAGGTGCGCAGGATCACAGGCGTATCGTATTCCTCAGACAGCGCAAAGGCCAGCTTGGTGAACTCCTTGCACTCTTCGGAGTCCGAGGGCTCCAGCATCGGGACCTTGCTCGCGATCGCGTGGTGGCGGGAGTCCTGCTCGTTCTGGCTCGAGTGCATGCCGGGGTCGTCGGCCACGCCGATGACCATGCCGCCGTTCACGCCCGTGTAGGAGGCGGTGTACAGCGGGTCCGCCGCGACGTTCAGGCCCACGTGCTTTATGCCGCAGAAGCTTCTGGCGCCGGCAATCGACGCGCCCAGCGCCGATTCCATGGCGACCTTTTCGTTCGGCGCCCATTCGGCGTAGATTTCGGGATATTTGGCCGCCTCCTCGGTGATCTCCGTGGAGGGCGTGCCGGGATAGGAGGAAACAAAGCGGCAGCCTGCCTCATACAGGCCTCTTGCCACCGCCTGGTTGCCCAGCATCAGTTTGTTCATATGGTCACTTCCTTGTTGTATTGCCGCGCCGGCTCAGAAGCCCAGCGCGTCGTTCACCAGAATCACGTGGATGCGGTCTGTGTGCCGGGAGAATCTGGTGATCAAAAACTGGCAGCAGATCGTGTCGGGAGATTTGCAGTCCATGCACGCGCCGGTCTTGGCGCAGGGCGTGGACAGGCCGAAGCGCTGGGCGTTGATCGGCGCGGCCACATTTCTGGCGCGCTTCATGGCGCCGTCGAGGTCCTTGCAGATCTTGTTCATGCCCACGATGCAGATGACCTTCTTCGGGCCGTTTGCGATCGCGGAGACCCGGTTGGCGTTGCCGTCGATGTTGACCATCACGCCGTCCTCGGTCATGGCATTCGCACTCGTGAGGAAGAAATCGGCGTCGTAGGCGGCCAGCATGGCGGCGCGCTTGTCTGCCATCGCGTCGCGGTCGATGAAATGATAGCTGCCGTTTTTGAGCGCCTCCACCAGACCGATCTCATGCGCGCTCATCGCGCCGCCCATGGCGATCGAGCTGCCCTCCGGGATCAGGGAGAGCGCCAGCGAGAGGGCCGCTTCCCTGCTCTCGGCATAGTATCCGGTCATGTTGCGGGAGGAAAGGCCCTTGATCACACGCTGGGCCAGAAGCTCGTTGCGTTTGACAATGTTCTCGTTCATTGCTGCCTCCGTTTATAGCGCTGCGGGCTGCAGCGCGGATTTGCGCATAGATTTGATGCTATTATACATGATTTTCACGCAGATGTAAAGAGCTGCAAGCGGGAAACTGCATGAAATCATTTCATGCCGGCAGGGTCGATTCCTCCCCGCTGCAACAGATGTTTTTTTCCCTTGCAAAGCGCGGAAAACTGTGGTATGATAAAACAAAGTTACAAAAGGAGGCGCCGATATGCGACTGCAGGAATCCGGCGAAATGTACCTGGAAACGATTCTGGTCCTGTCCAAGGAGCACAGCTATGTCCGTGCGGTGGACGTGGGCGAATATATGGGCTTTTCCAAGCCCAGCGTCAGCCGTGCCATGCGTCTTCTGCGCGAGGCCGGCTATGTGCAGACCGATGAGAACGGCTTTCTTCAGCTGACCGAGAGCGGCAAGGCCCGGGCAAAGAAGATCTATGAGCGTCACACGGTGCTCAGCGAGTATCTCAAGAAGATCGGCGTGAGCGACGAGGTTGCGGTGGACGACGCCTGCAAGCTCGAACACTACATGAGCGACGAGACCTTCGAGGCCCTGCGCCGCCAGCTGGAATCCATTTCCTGAGCCCCAACCACAGAGGCGTGCTGCAACCCATTTTGCAGCACGCCTCTGTTTGATGTAAATCAGAAGCAATTTGCTTCTCAGCCAACAATTATTTCTTGACTTTCCGGGAAAAGCCCTGTACAATAACTCTTGCTGATTTGCCCACATAGCTCAGTTGGATAGAGCGGCCGCCTCCTAAGCGGCAGGTCAGAGGTTCGAGTCCTCCTGTGGGTGCCATCAAAAAAGCGTCTTTTGCCATCGGACAAAAGACGCTTTTTTGTTTTTTAAAGATGTTCTGCAAATCACTTTGCCAGCAGGGTGTCGATGGCGGCGTCGAGGTCGGGGCAGCTGACCTCCTCGGCAAAGCCGCGGTCCATCTGCTCGGCGATCTTCGGGTCGATGGGCAGGTGCGCCAGCACGGGGATGTGGAACTCCTTGGAGATCTCGTCCACGTGGCTCTTGCCGAAGATCTCGTAGCGCTTGCCGCAGTCGGGGCACTCGAAATAGGCGTAGTTCTCGATCAGGCCGACAATGGGAATGTTCATCATCTCCGCCATCTTGACTGCCTTGGTCACGATCATGGAGACCAGATCCTGCGGCGAGGTGACCAGAATGATGCCGTCGATCGGCAGGGACTGGAAGGTGGTCAGCGGCACGTCGCCGGTGCCGGGAGGCATGTCAACGAACATATAGTCCACGTTCTCCCAGACCACATCGGTCCAGAACTGCTTGACCGCGCCGGCCAGGATGGGGCCGCGCCAGAGCACCGGATCGGTGTTGTTCTCGAGCAGCAGGTTGATGGAGATGACCTGGATGCCGCTCTCGGTCACGGCGGGATACAGGCCGTTCTCGTCAGCGCCCATGGTATCGGTCAGGCCGAAGGCCTTGGGGATGGAGGGGCCGGTGATGTCGGCGTCCAGGATGGCGGCGCGCTTGCCGCGCTTCTGCATGGCAGAGGCCAGCAGAGAAGTCACCGTGGACTTGCCCACGCCGCCCTTGCCGGACACGACAGCAAAGACCTTATTGACGCGGGAGGCCGGATTGAGCTCCGCCAGCAGGCTTTCCGCCTGGCGCTCGCCGCAGCTCTGGCCGCAGCTGGAGCAGTTGCCGTTACATTCGCTCATAGAAGAAAATCCTCTTTTCATTAATTGATTCTGTGGCATATTATACCCCGCAATCGGTGCGAAGTCAACCTCTATTCAGCCGGAATATTCACCGGGAAAAGCGTGTGGAATACTGGCACCTGCGGCAGAGCGGCTCCACGGCGCGATTTTGCCGGAAGCCCTCTGAAACAGCTTTGGCGCGCTCGCCGCTCAGAATCTCATCCAGATCCTGAGAAAATAGATTTCCCAGGGCAATGCTGCCCTCGCTGTCGAGGCAGCAAGGGATCACAGTGCCGTCCACGAGCACGCCGAGCTGATCCTTGAGCCCGTAGCAGAAGCGCCGCTCGCCGTAGTCTGCGGCGGCCAGAGAGGGCCAGTCGAAGCGCTCGCCGTAGGAGAGATAGACGCGCTGCGCCAGCTTCATGCCGCCGCGGGCATCCGTCCAGGGCTGCGGAAAATGCGCCCGGATCTGATGCAGCACCGCATCGTTTTTCTCATGCAGCCCCGGCGCTGCGCTGCCATCCAAGTTCCACAGGCGGAGATTGATCAGCTTGCCGGAGCTCGCTGCCCGCTCGGCAAAGTCCAGGCAGCCGCGAAGATAGCGCTCCATGTCCACGCCGGAATTGGCCTCAAAGGAATGGAGGGAGATATTGACCTTGTGAAGCGCTTCGGAAGCGCAAAGCAGCGCCGCACGCTGCGGCAGCAGCGTGCCGTTGGTCGTAATGATGACACGAAAGCCGCGCGCTGATGCAAGAGAAAGGAGCGCATCGAGCTGCGGATGCAGCAGCGGCTCGCCCATCACATGGAAATAGAGAAAGTCCGTATAGGGCCGCAGCCGCGCGGCAAGAAGCTCAAATTCCGCCGGCGTCATCTGCCGCGGCGCGCGTTTGGTCTTCGGGCAGAAGGCGCAGCTGAGGTTGCAGATGTTCGTGATTTCCACGTAAGCCTTCGCAAATCGCATCGGAGTTCTCCTTTCCGCAGACAGTATACCCAGTATAACACAAAGCACCCGGATCATCAAGCTGCGATTTGCATTCTAATGTCAACCAAATATATTTTTCAGTTGACAATGAGGGACAAATATGGTAAGATACGGCGCGAAAGGAAGGTTGTTGCTATGAAACTCCGAACCATGCTGCCGTGTGCAATTTTCGCGGCGATCCTCTGCATTGTCTCTCCCCTGTCCGTACCGATTGGCGCTGTTCCGCTGACGCTGATGCTCTTCGGCGTGATGCTCTGCGCGGTGGTGCTGCCCTGGCAGCAGAGCGGCCTGTCCGTGCTGCTGTTTCTGCTGCTGAGCCTCTGCGGTCTGCCGGTGTTTTCCGGCGGCAACTCCGGCATCACGGCCCTGCCCGGACCCACGGGTGGCTACATCTGGTCGCTGCTGCTGGTCACGCCGCTCATTTCGTTCCTCTGCCGGACGAAGCTTGCCGAAAAATATCCGCTCCCCGGAGCGATCATCGCGTGCATTTTGGGTCTGCCGCTGTGCTATCTGTGCGGCACCGCGCAGTTTTCGCTGCTCGCCGGCCGCAGCTTTGGCGAATCTCTGTCGCTTTGTGTGTTCCCGTTTATCATTCCGGACATGATCAAAGCCGTGGCCGCTTCCCTTCTGGGCGTCCCGGTGCGAAAGCTGCTGGAACAGCATTTGAAATGAATTAATCATTTTATACATGCAAAGATTTCCACTTCCTCACGCAGCCGAACAACGCTTGTGTTTTCGGCTGCGTGAGGAAGTATTTTTTTCTTTTCGCAGGATTGTCCAGTTTATCCGGCGATTATGCCTGCCATATTAAACGCGAACACTTGCGAAAGGACGGTTGGCAGAATGAAACGGCGTCAGATTTCGATTGGATTTGCTTGTTTTTTGACCCTGCTGCTGCATACGACGGGCTTTGCGGCGGTGCCGGATACGCTGGTGCCGGGCGGCGCAGCCATCGCGCTGCAGCTGGATACCGACGGGGTCTATATCACGGAGTTTTCAGAGCAGGCCCCGGCGAAAGCCGCGGGACTCAAAATCGGTGACCGGATCTCCGAGATCAACGGCACACCGATTCAAAGCGCAGCGGACATTGCACCCGTGGTCAACCGGGCAGCCGGAGCCCGGGTCACGGTGGAGGTCCGCAGAAACAGCCGGACAGCCCGCTTCTCGGTTCAGCCGCGCAGTCTGGGCGGCGAATGGCGGCTGGGGCTCTATGTGAAGGACAGCGTCGCCGGGATCGGCACACTCACCTATTATGACCCATCGAGCGGCAGCTTCGGCGCGCTCGGTCACGCGGTCAACAGCAGCAGCGGCACGCCGGTTTCGATCCGCGGCGGGCGCGTGCTGCCGGTGCAGATCACGGAGATCCGCCGCGGCGAAAAGGGACAGCCGGGGGCGCTGGGCGGCAGCTGCGCCGAAGACGCCGAAGCGCTCGGCAGCATCTCGGAGAATCTTCCGCAGGGGGTATTCGGCGCGCTGGCGCAGCCGCTCTCCACGCAGGAATCGCTGCCGGTGGCGCAGCTTTCTGAGGTGCAGACCGGCCCTGCCAGCATCCTCTGCACAGTCCGGGACGGTCCGCCGCAGCGCTACGAGGTCGAAATCACAAAGGTACAGCCGAACGCGGACGGCCTTCGCACGCTGCAGCTGCGCGTGATCGATCCTGCGCTGCTCGCGCTGACGGGCGGAATCGTCCAGGGCATTTCCGGCGCGCCGATCCTGCAGAACGGAAGGCTGGTGGGTGCTGTGACGCACGTGCTTGTGGACGCCCCTGAGCGCGGCTACGGCATCTTCATCGGCAGCATGCTCGAGGCGGCGGAGCAGGCTGCTCCCGCTCCGGTCCTCGCGGCATAAAAAAACAAGTCCCTGAATGCATCGTTCAGGGACTTGTTTTCAAATTCGGTTTTCTTCCAGAAGCTGCTCGGTGCGGCGGAAGATCACATCTGCGCGGTTTTTGAGGACCTTCAGCGCGTGGGTGAATTCGGCATAGCCTGGCTTGACGCCGTGGATGTCGCTGCCCAGGGCGACCACGCTGCCGCGGTCGATCCAGTCGAATTTCTGCCGTCTGCCGCGCAGCGTGGAGAAGCACTCGGCGTTGAGCTGCGCCAGAAAGCCCAGCCGCAGCAGATGCTCGATGCGGTCAGGGTCATAGCGGTCGACATGGGCCAGCACCGGCACGAGGCCGCTGTCCTCCAGGAAACGAAGCATTGTCTCCTCCAGAGACGAGGACCAGTATTCGTAGGGCATTTCCAGCAGGATCACCTTCGTGCCCTGCACGCAGGCCTGCTCGATGCCCTCCAGATGGTCCAGTCCGGGGCAGAGATTGACCTCACAGCCGATCCGGACCTCCGGCAGGCCGCTGTGCTGCTCCATGAGCGCGGCATAGGTGCGCTCCCGGCGCGCGAGGAACTCCGGGAACCGGTCATGATCGGGATAAAAGTGCGGCGTTGCGATGATGGTCTGCACCCCGGCTTCTTTTGCCAGGCGCAGCTGCTTGAGCGAGGTCTCGATCCCGTCCGAGCCGTGGTCACAGCGCGGCAGCACATGCGCGTGGAAATCGATCATTCGCTTCACGTCCCCTCTCAGTCTTTGTTGGATTTCTGGCTGTCGCTGGAATACTCGTTGGAACGATAATAGCCGCGATAATACCCGTAGTTGCCTCGGCGGTAGCTGTAGGTGGTGCCGGCCTTGCCGGTGACATCGTTGAGCACCAGGCCCACGACGCGGCCATTCATCTGCTCGAGCGTCTTGAGTGCATATTCCACGTCGCTGTAGTGGTTCTTGCCGCCCTGCACCACAAAGACATAGCCGGTGATCTTCTCGGCCAGAATGGCGGCGTCGGTGACCACGTTGATCGGCGGTGTGTCAATGATGACATAGTCAAAATAGTTCTTGACGTAGTCGAGCAGCGTGTCCATCTGCGGCGAGCCCAGCAGCTCGGCCGGGTTGGGCGGGATCTGCCCGGACGTCAGAACGTTCAGGTTCTCCGTGCTGGATTTGCGGATGCGGATCTCGTTGGACAGGCCGGCGAGGATCTCGCTCAGGCCCTCCTTGTTGTCCAGACCGAAATAGCGGTGTACGGTCGGCTTACGGAGGTCGGCGTCGATGAGCAGCACGCGCTTGCTGGCGTTGGCAATGGAGACCGCCAGGTTGACCGCATTGGTGGTCTTGCCGTCGTGCATGAGGCTGCTGGTGACCGCAAAGACCGGGCACTTTTCGCCCTTGCCGGTGAAGAGCAGCTTGGTACGGATGGCGTTATAGGCCTCCTTCATGGCAAACGAGCTGTTTGCCGTGAGCAGTCGGCGCTTGGCGACCTCGGTGCTGTCCTGCACGTCGTCCTTTCTCTTTCTCCACAGCTTCATGCCTTCGCCTCCTTTGTCTTGCTCTGGTCCTCGGATACGCTCAGCTGCGGGACCAGACCGAGCACCGGGTACTTATAACGGGAGGTCAGCTGCTCCTCGGTCCAGATGGTGGTGTCGTACAGATCCCGGATCACCACAAACATCGCGCACAGGAACAGGCCGATCAGCGCGCCGAGCGCAGTGTTGCGCAGCACGTTCGGCGAGGACTGCGAGACAGGCTCCACCGCATGCTCGAGCACCTTGGCGCTGCCGGCCTCGGTGATAACGGCCATCTGCTCCTCGGCAACAAAGGCGATGGTGTTGGCCACCGTGGCGACCTCATTCTGCTTCGTGCCGGTCACGGTGACGCGGAAGACCTCGGTGTCGTTGACCGACGAGATCGTCACCATCTTCTTGAGGCTGGCAGCGCTATAGCGAAGGCCCTGCTCAGCCAGCATTTCGGAAACCTCATTGAGGATGATATCGGTTTTGATGACCTCGGAGGCCGTGTTGACCAGGGCGACGGCGGCGTTGTGCTCGGCAGAGGTATAGATGCTCTGGGTACGCTCAGGGTTCGAGATCGAGATCATCTTGGCAGACGCGGTGTATTTCGGCGTGATGCCGAAGCTGGTGATGCACCAGGTCACAGCGCCGAACAGGATCGCAGCCGCCAGAATCAGCGGCAGATGACGCAGGATCGACCGAAATAGGTCCGGCAACGAGATTTCAATTTCTTCGTCCATTTAGAATTCCTCCGGGGAGATACTTTCGGCCAAATCGGCCTGTTTTTGTTATTATAGCAAGATTTTGCCTGCCGCGCAACTGAAATATGACAGCAGACTGTGTGTTTTGCGTGAAAACGTCAGCTTTTTTTCTGCAGCGGATCAACATATCTGCCGTCCTTCCTGCAAAAGCGGCGGACAAAGAGCAGATAGACGAGCGCGCCGATCAGGATGGAAATGAGCGCGCCATTGAGATTCTCCGAGCTGAAATAGTGCACGGCATGCCCAGGCGCAGCGCTGCGGAAAAAGTCCGTGCCGAGATCGGCGATGGGGTCCATCAGCCTGCCCGGCAGCAGGCCCAAAATCGGCAGAAGCGCTGCCGGAAGCAGCAGCGCAAGCGCGCTGCGCCAGTTCATACAGGGCTGCTTCGCGTCAAATTCCGCCTGCCGGTCAGGATGCTTTTCCACGAAGAGCGCCACAAAGAGCTTTGTCATGTAGCAGATTGTGAGGCCGCCGGTCAGCAGGAAGAGCCACTCGGCTGCATGCAGCCAGACAGAGCCCGTATGGACGGCGCCCTCCACGATGGCCTCATGCAGCAGCGTCTTGCTGATGTACCCGCTCCAGCCGGGGATGCCGCCGATGCCGAGCGCGCCCATCAGAAAACCGACAAGCAGCAGCGGCTTGCCGCGTCCGAAGCCGCGGATGTCGTTGAGCTCCAGCCTGTGCAGATTCATGACGACCACGCCGGCGCCGGTATAGAGCACGAGCTTGAACAGGGAGTGATTGACCATATGGAGCAGCACGCCCCGGGCAGCGAGCGCGTTTTCCTCGCCGAGAATGCCCATCATGCCGATGCCGATCAGGATAAAGCCGATCTGCGAGACCGACGAGCAGGCGAGCGTCCGCTTGAGGTTGACGCTGACCAGCGCCAGCACCGCGCCGGTCAGCATCGTGACAAGGCCCAGTACGACGATCACCGCACCCCAGAGGGCGTCGCCGTGAAACAGATCGCAGCTCACGGCCAGAACACCCCAGATGCCGGATTTCGTGATCACGCCGGAGACCAGCGCCGAGCCGGGTGCCGGCACCGGATGGGTGTTGGTGAGCCAGTTGTGCATGGGCACCATGCCGGCTCTGGCCCCGAAGCAGACCAGCAGCAGGAAGCCCGCCGCGTAGAGCAGGCCCCGATTCTGACAGGCAGCCGCAGCCTCGGGCAGCGCGGAGAGCGACGTGGTACCAAGCAGGATGTACAGCAGGATCAGGCCGACCAGGCCCGCGCCGCAGCCGATCCAGGTGGTGCGCACAAAACCGTCCGCCGAGCGGTGGGCCTCCGGCGTCTGCTCGTGCCGCATCCAGACCGAGCAGCTGGCCGTCATCAGACACAGGAACAGAAAGCCCTGTGCCAGGCTCTGACTGAGGAACTCCCCCATCATCAGGCCGAGGGTCAGCAGCTGGAAGCTGTAATAGCGCCCGCGGTTTTTGTAGTGCGCCATGTATTCGCCGGAAAACAGTGTCGTCATCAGCCAAAGGAAGGCGATCACCAGGATGTAGACCCGGCGAAAGCCGTCCAGGGCGAGGCAGAGCTCCGGCCCCAGCAGCGCCAGGCCGGGCACCAGGCTGTGGTCCGGCTGCAGGCTGGCCAAAATGGCCGCCGCCAGCTCCAGCGCGGTTCCCAGCAGCGCGACATACCAACACGCAGCTTCGCTGCGCCTGGCAGTCACATGGCAGATCAGGGCAAAAATCAGTGGCAAGAGAATCAGGATCAGCAGCATCGTTATCCCCCGGTTCTGTTGAGAAATGTTTAGTTGAATGAACCGAGCTCCTTGCCCGCCAGCACGTGGAAATGCAGATGGTGCACGGTCTGACCGGCGATGGCGCCCACGTTCGTGACCACGCGGTAGCCGTCGGAGAAGCCGAGCTCCTTTGCGAGCTTTGCAATGACAGCATAGATATGGCCGACCACAGCGGCGGATTCCTCCGTCACCTCGGCCGCGGAGGCCAGATGCGCCTTGGGCACGACGAGAAAATGCGTCGGCGCCAGCGGCGCGATGTCGTAGAAGGCGTAGCAGAGCTCGTCCTCATACACCTTCTTCGAGGGGATCTCCCCTGCGATGATCTTACAAAACAGGCAGTCGTTCATATTACTTTATCTCCCGTTATTTCGCATTCTCGGCAACAAAGTCGCCGACGGTTTTGAGCGCTTCGGTCAGAAGGTTCATGTCCTTCACGCCGCCCATTGCGGAGTCGGGCTTGCCGCCGCCGCTGCCGCCGCAGCGGGCGCAGATGGACTTGACCAGAAGGCCCGCCTTCACGCCCTGCTTGACCGCGTTCGTGCCGCAGATCGCCAGAACGGAGATCTTGCCCTCGTTCTCGGAGGCAAGCACCGCCACGACGTCGGGATCTCTGTCGCGCAGCAGATCGCCGAATTTTCTCAGATCGGGCACGCTCATGCCGTTGCGGATGGCGGTCAGCACATGCAGGCCCTTGACGTTCTGCGCAGAAGCGGTCAGCGACTGCACGTCTCCTGCCAGGACCTTGTCCTTCATGGCGTCCATCTTCCGCTGCAGCTCCTTGACCTCGAGCATCGTGCTCTGGGCCTTGCGGATGAGCTCAGCCGGCGTGGTCTTGAGGACCTCGGCGGTCTCGCGGACATTCTGTTCGATGCGGTCGATTTCCTCGAGCACGGCAAGGCCGGTAATGGCCTCGATGCGGCGCACGCCGGAGGCCACAGAGCCCTCGGAAATGATGCGGAAGGGGCCGACCTTGGCGGTGTTGGACAGGTGCGTGCCGCCGCAGAACTCCAGCGAGCGCTCGCCCATCTTGACCACGCGGACCACGTCGCCGTACTTTTCGCCGAACAGCGCGGTGGCGCCGAGCTTCCTGGCCTCCTCGATCGGCAGGACCATGGTCTCGACCTTGTAGTCGGCCAGGATCATTTCCATCACGTCACGGCCCACGTCGTGCAGCTCCTCAGGCGTCATGCCGGAGAAGTGCGTGAAGTCGAAGCGCAGGCGGTCGGGCTCGACCAGAGAGCCGGCCTGATGGCAGTGCTCGCCCAGGCGCTTTTCCAGCGCAGCCTGCAGCAGATGGGTCGCGGTGTGGGCTCTGCGGATGGCGTCTCTGCGCTTGTTGTCGATTTTGGCCGTGACGGTGTCGCCCAGGCTTAGGGTGCCGGCCTTCACGACGCCGTAGTGCATGTACTTGCCGCCCTTGTTCTTCTGCACGTCGTTCACGGCAAACTCGAAGCCCTCGGCGCAGATGACGCCGTGGTCGCCGGTCTGGCCGCCCATTTCGGCGTAGAACGGGGTCTTGTCGAGCACCACGATGGCCTCCATGCCCTCGCTGATGGAGCCGCAGAGCTCCTCGCCGGAGACCAGGGCCACGACCGTGCCCTCGGCCTCGTTTTTGGTGTAGCCCAAAAACTCGGTCTCGGGGATGTCCTTGCCGAACTCCACGCCGGCCCAGCCCAGATCGCCCAGGGCCTTTCTGGCCTCGCGGGCGCGGGTCTTCTGCTCCTGCATCTTTTCCTGGAAGCCGGCCTCGTCGACCTCCATCCCGGCGTCGTGCGCCATCTCAATGGTGAGGTCGATCGGGAAGCCGAAGGTATCATACAGGCGGAACACGTCGGCGCCGGAGAACACGCTCTCCCCTGCCGCCTTGTGCTGGCCCAGCATTTCTTCAAAGATCTTCATGCCGCCGTCGATGGTCTTGCAGAAGCTCTCCTCCTCGGTGCGGACGACCTTGGTGATGTAGCTCTGCTTCTCGCGCAGCTCGGGGTACTGGCTCTCGCTCTCAGTGACGACGGTCTCGACGACCTGATACAGGAACGGATCGTTGACGCCCAGGAGCTTGCCGTGGCGGGCCGCACGTCTGAGCAGACGGCGCAGCACGTAGCCGCGGCCCTCGTTGGAGGGCAGAACACCGTCGCAGATGAGGAAGGTGGCCGCACGGATGTGGTCGGTGATGACGCGCAGAGACACGTCGCTCTTGTGGCTCACGCCGTAGCTGGCGCCGGTGAGCTCGGTGACCTTCTTCGTCACGTTCATGATGGTGTCGACGTCAAACAGGGAGTTCACGTCCTGGCAGACGACCGCCAGACGCTCCAGGCCCATGCCGGTGTCGATGTTCTTCTGCTTGAGCTCGGTGTAGTTGCCCTGGCCGTCGTTGTTGAACTGGCTGAACACGTTGTTCCAGACCTCGATATAGCGGTCGCAGTCGCAGCCGACGGTGCAGGTGGGCTTGCCGCAGCCGTACTTTTCGCCGCGGTCATAGTAGACCTCGGAGCAGGGGCCGCACGGGCCGGAGCCGTGCTCCCAGAAGTTGTCCTCCTTGCCGAAGCGGAAGATCTTCTCTGCCGGAACGCCCAGCTCCTTGTTCCAGATCTCGAAGGCCTCGTCGTCGTCGAGATAGATCGACGGATACAGGCGGTCCTTCTCCAGGCCGACCACGTCGGTCAGAAACTCCCAGCACCAGGAGAGCGCCTCGCGCTTGAAGTAGTCGCCGAAGGAGAAGTTGCCGAGCATCTCGAAGAAGGTGCCGTGGCGGTCGGTCTTGCCGATGTTGTCGATGTCGCCGGTGCGGATGCACTTCTGGCAGGTGCAGACACGGGTTCTGGGCGGCTGCTCCTCACCGGTGAAGTAAGGCTTCATCGGGGTCATGCCGGCGTTGATGAGCAGGATGGATTTGTCGTGCTGCGGCACGAGCGGGAAGCTGGGCAGCCGCAGATGACCCTTGGATTCAAAGAAGGAGAGATACATCTCCCGCAGTTCGTTTAAGCCGTGGTATTTAGACATGGGTTTTTACTTCCTCCAAAAAGATTTTCTATGTTCCTTCATTGACAATCACGATCATTGTTCCTCCGGGAACAGTCTCGTGATTGCCTGTTCGGCGGCGGCCTGTTCGGCGCGTTTTTTGCTGGTGCCGCGGCCCTCGCCGACGATCTGCCCGTTGAGCGTGACGCTGACCGAGAATTCCTTCTCGTGGTCCGGCCCGGTCTCGGCGAGCAGATGATATTCCAAAAGCTGATCCTTTTTGCGCTGAACCAGCTCCTGTAGTCTGGTTTTGTGATCCGCGTTGATGCGGATGCGGCTCTCGGCGTCCGAGAGCACAAAGCGATAGACAAAGCGCTTGGCGGGCTCAAAGCCGCCGTCCAGGCAGATGGCCGCGATGATGGACTCCACGACGTCTGCGATGATGGACGTTCTCGTCCTGCCGCCGCCGGCTTCCTCGCCCTTTCCGAGGCGCAGATGCTCGCCCAGGTGCAGGGCCTTGGCAGAGAGCTCCAGGCTCTTTTCGCAGACCAGCTCCGAACGGAGCTTGGTCAGCTCGCCCTCGTGCAGCTGCGGATAGTTGCGGTAGAGATAGTCCGCCGTAACGAAGCCCAGGATGGAGTCGCCCAAAAATTCCAGGCGCTCATAGCTTTTCAGGCCGTTTTTCTGCACCTCGTTGGCGTAGGAGCTGTGGCTCAGGGCCTGCTCGAGCAGCGCTTTGTTGTGAAACGTGTAGCCGATGGCCTGCTCAAGCCTTTGCATAGTCTGCCTCCTTCGGCAGGGTCATCTGGTCGATGTTTGCCTGAATGTCCTCGCAGATGCCGGAGGAAACGCAGTCCATCGCCTGCCTGACGGCATTGCACACCGCCGTGGCGTTGGACGAGCCGTGCGCCTTGATGACCGGCTTGGAGATGCCCAGCAGCATCGTGCCGCCCACGCTGTTGTAATCGAGCAGGCTCACGAGGTCCTTGATGCCGCTCATGGCCAGCGCCGCGCCCAGCTTGGTGAGCAGGTTCTTCTTGAAGGCCCGCTTCATGAGAGAGCCCATGAACATCGCGGTGCCCTCAATGCTCTTGAGCAGCACGTTGCCGGAGAAGCCGTCGCAGACGACCACGTCCACCGCGCCCAGGGGCACGTCTCTGCCCTCTACGTTGCCGACAAAGTGGATGACGCCGCGCTCGCCGGCTTCCTTCAATAAATGATAAGTCTGCTTGCGCAGCTCATCGCCCTTGGTGTCCTCGGCGCCGTTGTTGAGCAGGCCCACTCTGGGATGCTCCAGATTGAACTGCTTTTTGGCGTAGTACGAGCCCATGCAGGCGAACTGCAGCAGGAATTCCGGCGTGCACTCGGCGTTTGCGCCGGCGTCGATGATCATGCAGCGGCCGGTCTTGGTCGGCAGGGCCGGGCAGAACGCGGCTCTGCGGATGCCCTTGACCCGCTTGACCACAAGCGTCGCCGCAGAGAGCAGCGCGCCGGTGCTGCCGGCGGAGACGAAGGCGTCGCCTTCCCCGTCCTTGAGCAGCTTCAGACCCAGGACCATGGAGGAGTTCTTCCGCGTGCGGAGGACGGTGGAGGGATCGTCGTGCATATCCACCACATCGTCGGCGTTCATGAGCTCAACGTTCTTGGGCAGGTCGTTGTAGCCCAGATTCTTCATGCACGCAAGCAGCTGTTCGACTCTGCCCACGAGCAGGATGTTCACGTCATATGCCTTGGCTGCGGCAAAGGCGCCCTCGAGAAAGGCCTCCGGTGCGTTGTCGCCGCCCATGGCGTCCAGAATGATTTTCATAAATTGTCCTCCCTCTGTATTTTTTCGGGATGGTTTTCGATGATTTGAAGTGCGCGCTGGGCAATGGCGAGGTTCTTGTTTGCCTTGCCCTTGACGCGGTAGCCGAGCGGCGTCATGATGCCGAAGTTGACGTTCATCGGCTGGAAGCTCACGACCGATTCGTCGCTGATGTAGCCGGCCAGCGCGCCGATCGCGGTTTCCCTCGGGAAATCGGGCAGCGCCCTGCCCTGCACCTTTGCCGCCATGGCGACCGCTGCGAGATAGCCCGAGGCGGTGGATTCCACATAGCCCTCCACGCCGGTCATCTGTCCGGCGAAGGCCACCAGCGGATCGCGCCGGTCGGCATAGTACCGGTCGAGCAGATGCGGAGAATTCAAAAATGTGTTGCGGTGCATGACGCCGTAGCGCACAAACTCCGCGTTTTTCAGCGCCGGGATCATGGAGAAGACGCGCCGCTGCTCCGGAAAGCGCAGATGCGTCTGGAAGCCCACCAGGTTGTAAATGCTGCCGGCAGCGTTGTCCTTGCGCAGCTGAACCACGGCGTAGGGCTCCTTTCCGGTTTTCGGGTCCACCAGGCCGACCGGCTTGAGCGGGCCATAGCGCAGCGTGTCCTCGCCGCGCCGGGCCATGACCTCCACGGGCATGCAGCCTTCAAAGACCTTGCTGTCCTCAAAGCCATGGACCTCCGCCTGCTCGGCGGCGGCCAGCTCTTTGACAAAGGCCTTGTAGGTTGCCTCATCCATGGAGCAGTTGACATAATCCGGCGTACCCCGGTCGTAGCGCGAGGCAAACCAGGCCTGCTCCATGTCGATGGACTCAAAGGTCACAAGCGGCGCGGCCGCATCAAAGAAGTTGAGGTAGTTCCCGCCGCCGAAATACTGTCCGATGGCCTCGCTGAGCGTGTCTGCCGTGAGCGGGCCGGTCGCGATGATCACAGGTCCCGCAGGGACCTCGGTGATCTCCTGCTCCACCACGGTGATGTTCGGGTGGCTGCGGATCTTCTCAGTGACAAGGCCCGAAAAGCCGTGCCGGTCCACCGCCAGGCAGCCGCCTGCCTCGACTCTCGTTGCGTCAGCACACGAGAGGATCAGGCTGCCGAGCCGGCGCAGCTCCTCCTTGAGCAGGCCGACGGCATTTTCCAGCCGGTCGCCGCGCAGGGAGTTGGAGCAGACGAGCTCTGCAAAATCCGCGCTGTGGTGCGCCGGGCTCATCTTCTTCGGTTTCATCTCATAGAGCGTGACCGGGATGCCGCGCTGGGCCAGCTGCCAGGCAGCCTCGGACCCGGCCAGACCCGCGCCGATCACCTTTACATTGTCATACTGCATCATTCTGCGGCCTTCTTCCGGGTCGTTTTTTTGGTGCCGGATGCGGTCTTTCCAGCAGCTTTTTTCGTCGTCGTACGCTTCTTCGCTGCCGTGGAAGCTGTGGTTTTCTTTGCCTTTTTCCCGGAAAGCGCGCTTTCGGCAGCTTCCGTATTCTCCGCTTTATCCGTATTCTCCGCATTCTCAGCGGTCTTTTTCTTATAATACCCGCGCTTGTCCTCGGGCAGGAAGTTTTCGCACTTGGGGTTGATGCAGAAGGGCTTCATCCGGCCCTTGCCGGCCTTCTTGAACATGGTCTCGCCGCAGACCGGGCAGTCCTGATCCGTGGGCACATCCCAGCTCATAAAGCCGCAGCTCTGGCCGCTTTCGCAGGAATAGTAGGTGTAGCCGTTCTTGGACTTCCGCTTGAGCATGCCCGCGCCGCACTTGGGGCAGCGGCCCGGCATGTGCTCGACGATGGGCTTGGTGTTCTTGCACTCGGGATAGCCCGGGCAGGCCAGGAACTTGCCGAAGCGGCCCAGCTTGACCACCATTTTTCTGCCGCAGAGCTCGCAGACCTCGTCGGATTCCTCATCCGGCACCTTGATCCGGGTGTCCTTCAGGGCCTCCTCGGCGGCCACCATCTCCTGATGGAAGCCCTGGTAGAAGTCCCGCAGCACCTGCTTGTAGGGCAGCTTGCCGGCCTCGACCTCGTCGAGCTTGTTTTCCATGCCGGCGGTGAACTCGACATCGATCACGTCGTTGAAGCGGTCGATCATCAGTTGCGTGACGACCTCGCCGAGCGGCGTGGGCTCGAGCTTTTTGTCCTTCTTGACCACGTACTCGCGGTCCTGGATCGTGGAGACGATGGAGGCATAGGTCGAGGGACGGCCCACGCCCTTTTCCTCCATGGCCTTGACCAGCGTCGCCTCGGTGTAGCGGGCGGGCGGCTGGGTGAAGTGCTGCTCCTTGGCGGCCTTCTCAAAGTTGACCTCCTCGCCCTCCTGCATGGGCGGCAGGGCGTCAAGGATCTCCTCGGTGTCGTCGTCTCTGCCCTCCTCGTAGACCGCCAGGAAGCCGGAGAAGCGCAGGCTCTGGTGGTTGGAGCGGAAGGTGTGGCCCTGGCAGACGGTGTCGATCTGCACGGTGTCGTAGACGGCTGCGGCCATCTGGCTTGCCACAAAGCGGCTCCAGATCATGCGGTAGAGCCGCAGCTGGTCGCGGTTGAGGCTGCCGGCCACGCTCTCGGGGTCGAGCGCAACGTTGCTGGGCCGGATGGCCTCGTGGGCGTCCTGCGCTGAGCCGCGGGATTTAAAGCGCCGGGGGCTGCCGGCATAGTAATTCTCCCCGTAGTGGCCCTTGATATAGCTGCCGGCGGCGGCAAGTGCCTCTTCGGACAGACGCAGTGAGTCGGTTCTCATATAGGTGATCAGGCCCACGGTGCCGTGGCCCTCGATGTCCACGCCCTCATAGAGCTGCTGGGCCAGGGCCATGGTGCGCTTGGGCGTCATGTTGAGCTTGCGCGAGGCCTCCTGCTGCAGGGTCGAGGTGATGAACGGCGGCGCGGGAGAGCGCTTCTTGTCGGTCTGCTTGACGGTCTTGACCGTGAAGCGCTTTCCGGTCACGTCGGCGATGACGGCGTCGGTCTCCTGCTCGTTCTTGAGGGTCCGTTTTTTGCTCTCGCCGTAGTAGTGCGCGGTGAAGCGGCCGGGCTTGCCGATGCAGGAGAGCTCCACGTCCAGGGACCAGTATTCCTCCGGGACAAAGGCCCGGATCTCCTGCTCGCGCTCGACGACCAGGCGGGTTGCCACCGACTGCACGCGGCCGGCGGACAGGCCCCTGCGGACCTTTTTCCACAGAAGGGGGCTCAGCTGATAGCCGACGATGCGGTCTAAGATGCGCCGGGCCTGCTGGGCGTCCACCAGATCCATGTCGATCTTGCGCGGCTGCTCGATGGCGCGGGTCACGACGTTCTTCGTGATCTCGTTGAAGGTCACGCGCTTGGATTTTTCATCGCTGAGATTCAGAAGCTGCTGCAGATGCCAGGAAATGGCCTCGCCCTCGCGGTCCGGGTCAGTTGCGAGATAGACGCAGCTCGAGGCCTCGGAGGCCTTCTTCAGGTCCCGGATGAGGTCTGCCTTTGCTTCCATCGGGACGTATTCCGGCTCAAAATCATGCTCCAGATCCACGCCCATGGTGCTCTTGGGCAGGTCCCGCAGATGGCCCATGCAGGCCTTGACCTGGTAATCGGGACCCAGATATTTTCCAATCGTCTTGGCCTTGGACGGCGACTCGACGATGACTAAGTTTTCGTTTTTTGCCATGGATGCTCCTCCAAATTACTTTGTTGCAAGCGTGAATCGCTTGCCGGGCAGCCGCGTGATGTGCTTTTTGACCTCCAGCAGCGTGAGCGCCGTCAGCGCCTTGGAGGCGGCCAGCCCTGTTTCGGCGATGAGCTCGTCGATGTGCTTCTCCCCTGCCTTGAGCGCGCGCAGCACGGCAAATTCATCTGCGCTGACGCTGCCCTGCAGGGCCTCCACGTCGATCGGCACCGGCTTCGGCTCGGCCGGACTCGGCTCCTCTGCCGGCAGCTCGACCGGCGAGGCGACCTTTGCGGCCGGCTCGGCGACGGTATGGCTGCCGCCGTGGAATTCTGTAATTGTGTCCGGATAGCGGTGCAGATATTCCTGCACGGCGTCCCAGCCGCAGGTGATGAGCCGGGCGCCGTCGCGCAGCAGCTGATTGCTGCCCACGCAGGCGGGATTGTCGATGTTGCCGGGCACGGCAAAGACATCTCTTCCCTGCTCGAGCGCCAAATCGGCGGTGATGAGCGAGCCGCTCTTTTCGGCGGCCTCCACGACGATCACGCCGTCCGACAGTCCGGAGATGATGCGGTTTCTCTGTGGAAAGTGCGGGGCATAGGGCGGCGTTCCCGGCGGAAATTCCGATAAGATGCAGCCGTTTCGGACCACGTCCCGGAACAGATAGCGGTTTTCCGGCGGATAGACCACGTCCACGCCGCAGCCCAGCACGCCGATCACCTGTGTGTCGGCGGTGAGCGCGCCCTCGGCGGCCTGCGTGTCGATGCCGCGCGCCAGGCCCGTGACCACGATGCCGCCGCAGCGGCCGATCTGATAGCCCAGGCGCTTGGCAGAGGTCAGCCCGTAGGCGCTGGCGCTTCTCGCGCCGACCACGCCCAGCACCGGCCGCTTCGTCAGATCCGGAAGCCGCCCGTAGTAGTACAGCACCGGCGGCGGGTCCGGGATCTGGCGCAGATCGTCCGGATAGGCGGCGTCGGAGAGGACGGTGATGCGGATGTCCTTGCGATCACACTCCTCTAAGATTGTATCAGCTGTTGTCAAGTCCTTGTCCGAAAGCGCTGTAATCTCCCGCTGGGACAGGCCGGCCAGGGCCAGCGCGTCCGCGCCGGCGAAGTAAACCGCCTCGGGCGTTCCGAAGTATGACAGAAGCTGGGCGATTTTTCCGGCGCCGATCCCCGGCGTCTGCGCCAGCCACAGCCAATCACGAAGCATTTCTTTATCCGCCTTTTCTGTTTATCTTTTATTATGAAGCTCCCACATGACGAGCGAGGCTGCCACAGCGGCGTTGAGCGACTCGCAGCGCTCGCTCATCGGAATGATGGCCGTCTGCGACGCGAATTCCAGGATTTCCGGTCGAACGCCCTGGCCCTCGCTGCCGATGACCGTGAGGAAAGCGCGAAGGTCGATGTCCCGGATGTCCTTTGCTGTCTCCGTCAGCGCCGTGGCGCAGACAGGGATCTGCAGTGCTTCACAGGCCTGCCGCACCTGCGCCCAATCCGCCTGCACCGGCGGTGTGCGCAGCACCGCGCCCATCGAGGCGCGCACGGTCTTTTCGCCATAGGGATCGGCGCAGCCGCTTAGAAGCACAAGCGGAACGTCAAATGCGTCCGCCGTGCGCAGCATGGTGCCGAGATTGCCCGGGTCCTGGATGCCGTCGAGCAGCACCGTGCCGGGCCTTGGGGAAAATGCCGGCTGATCCGGCATCGCGCAGACGGCGATCGCCCCCTGCGGCGTGTCCATGCGGGAGAGCTCCTGCATGATGCTTCTTGGAACGATCACCGTCCGAAGCGCATCCGGAAGCGCATCCATGCGCACGTCCTCTCGCAGGATCAAGGTGTTGACCCGGCCCCATTTGAGGGCCTCGGCCACGAGCTTGGTGCCGTCAGCCAGAAATTCCTGCTGCGCATAGCGGTAGGCGCGGTTGTCCCGCAGCTTTTTCACATGCTTGCACAGCGGATTCTGCTTGCTGGTAATGTGCTCGATCATAGGTTCTTGAGCTTGTCGAGCTTGTCGTTTTCGCCCAGGGCCAGCACCACGTCGCCTTCCTCAAAGACGAAGTTGGCGCCGGGCGAAATGTTCATGTCCGCGCCGCGGCGCACGGCCAGCAGAACGATGCCGTAGTTGTTGCGGACCAGCAGCTGAACGATGCTCTTGCCGATCCAGATGGCGGGCACGCCCACCTCGGCGATGCTGAAATCGTCGGAGAGTGAGATATAATCGAGCACGTTGCCGGACGACAGGCTCTCAGCGAGCTTCGTGCCCATGGTGAGCTCGGGAATGATGACCCGGTCGGCGCCGACCTTTTCCAGCGCCGCCTTGTAGCGCTCGTTGGCTGCCTTGCAGACCACGTTCTTGACGCCCAGCTCCTTGAGATTCATCGTCACAAAGATGCTGGCGCTCAGATCGGAGCCCACCGCGACTACAGCCGCGTCATAGTTTGCAACGCCGAGATTGCGCAGCACCTCGATGTTCTGCGCGTTGCCTGCCACGGCGTAGGTCACGTCGTCCGCGATCTCGCGGACGGCGGCCTCGTCCTCGTCGATGACAAGGACTTCGTTCCCCAGCTTATAGAGCCGCTTGGCAATGGCCGAGCCAAAACGGCCAAGGCCGATCACTGCAAAAGTTTTCATAAGCACCTCACCCGATCAATAGATTCGTTTCTGCGTAGGTATACAGCTCGTCGGATTTCCGACGGAAGAGGAAGCCGAGCGAGATCGTCATGACGCCGACACGCCCGAAGAACATGTAGAGGATGATCAGCAGCTTGGGCAAGACCCGCAGACTCGGCGTGATGCCGGTCGTGAGGCCCACCGTCGCAATGGCCGAGGCCGCCTCGTAGAGGGAGTCGCTCAGCGCAAAGCCGCCACTGGCCGAGATCACCAGCCCGCCGAAAAAGATCAGCGCCAGCATGATCGCGCCCAGGGTAAAGGCGGACTGCAGCTGCTTTTTCTGTACCGTGCGGTGGAAGACCGTCACATTTTTGCTGCCGTTGGCGTTGGCAATCACAGAAAGGACGATGACGCCGAAGGTCACGGTTTTAAGGCCGCCTGCCGTGGAGCCGGAGGAGCCGCCGATCAGCATCAGAAAGCTCGTAAAGCCCTTGGTTGCCTCGGTGAGCGCGCCCTGGCCGATGCCGTCAAAGCCCGCGGTTCTGGCTGTAACGGACTGGAACAGCGCCGCCAGGATCTTCTGCCCGAAGCTGAGCGGGCCGAAGGTATCGGGGTTGTTCCACTCGAGCAGCACGATCACAAGCGCACCGCCGAAGATCAGGATCCCGGAGATGACCAAAACGAGCTTGGTATAGATCGAAAGCCGCTTTGTTTGCGGATATTCAAACAGATCCGTCCAGACAAAGAAGCCCAGGCCGCCCACAACGATGAGCAGCATTACAGTGATGCTGACCACCGGGTCGAGCCCATAGGGAATGAGACTGCCGCCGGGCATCAGGAAGCCCAGAATGTCAAAGCCGGCGTTGCAGAAGGCGGAGATCGAATGCCAGAGGCCCAGCTTCAGGGCCTGCAGCAGCGGAAAATCAAAGGCAAAGCGGACTGCCAAAATCACCGCGCCGCCGCCCTCGATGATGAGCGTGCCCCAAAGCGCCCGCTTCATCAGCTTGACCACGCTCTCGAGTGAGTCCACGCCGAAGTTCTGCGAGAGCATCATGCGGTTTTTGATGCCGAACTGCCGCTTGAGCGTGAAGAGGAAAATGGAGAAGATCGACATGAAGCCCAGACCGCCGAGCTGAATGAGCAGAAGGATCACGATCTGGCCAAAGCCGCTCCACATGCTCCAGGTGTCGCCCATGACCAGGCCGGTCACACAGGTGGCGGAGGTGGCCGTGAACAGCGCGGTCAGAAAGCCGTGGCTCTGCCCGCCTCTGGCAGCGGCCGGCAGCGTCAGAAGGCCCGCCCCGAGAAAGACGATCAACGCGAACATCACGACGACGATCTGCCCCGGCGTCCTCTTGCGGAGGAATTCGGAAAAGCGATTATGCAGCTTTTTTGCGTTTTTTTCCATAGCCTGCTCCCGGACGCTTGTCCCCTTTTTGATTTAATCTAATGTATCATAGCAAATCTTTCCTGTAAATTCAAGTCTTTTTCTCTTGGATCGAAGAATTGTAAATATTTTTCAAATCCGGCGGTTTTATCCTTTACTTTATTGGAAAATTAGGTTAAAATAATATGAAACGCAAAAGGAGGCGGAAAAGAATGGAAAACGACAACACGATCAAGTTCCACGTCCAGAACAACAGCGACGACTACATGAAGACCATCCTCAGCGCCGTCTATCAGGCGCTCACCGAAAAGGGCTACAACCCTATCAACCAGATCGTCGGCTACCTCCTCTCGGAGGACCCCACCTACATCACCAATCACAACAATGCCCGCTCGCTCATCTGCAAGATCGACCGGGACGAGCTCATGCAGCAGCTTGTCACCTACTATCTGTTCAGCTGATTTTTCCTCGCTGACCGCCGGCTGAGCCGGCAATCTGTACCTTCTCAACTTCATATGTACCCCGCTTTCAGGATCTGTTTTCAGTTACTCTGAACCAAATTCCGACACCCGGTTACAAATTATGTGTTAAAATTGTAAAAATTTGAATTCAAGCCTTGACAAATTTGTTTCAATGGGTTACAATTTGGTTACATTTCACCAGGAGGTATCTATGCCTGATCAAAAAGAAGGCCTGATGTATAAGGGACATCCCCTCATGCGGAAGGATAACATCGTTTATTACGGCTCCATGGCCGATCGATATATTGTCATTTTACAGATCCTTGAATCCAAAGATTTTCAGGATGTCAAGCTCGCGACCAAGGTTTCGGTGCAGCTCCAGCTGACCGATCAATCGGTCAAATCCAGAGATCGCATCCTGAAAAAAAGCGAAAAAGACGGTTTCTACTCGGCGCTGGACGTCGGCTGTGTCTGGCTTGAGCGCGCGCTGAGCTCCAAGTAACCTGAAAGCGGAGGTACTTATGATGAAAAAGAGATACAGATTGCTGACCATCCTGTTGGTTTGCACCATTTTGATGGGCCTGTTTGCGCTGGACGTCAACGCAACGGAGATGAAATCCGGCATCGGCATTGTCGCGGCCAATTCCCTGCGCCTGCGCAGCGCGCCGAGTACCGAGGCCGACGTCCTTGACACGGCCTACTACGGCGACGCGGTGGTCATCATCCGCAGAGTCGACGACTGGTATCTGGTCAACTACAACCTGAACATCGGCTACATGCACGCCGATTATCTGATCGTCAAGGACAGAGAGAACGTGACCCTGGGTTACGCCTCCTTTGACAGCGCCACCAACGTGCGCTCCGGCCCCGGCACCGAATATGATCTGGTCAAGCAGGCGCCCGCCGCTGAGACCTGCTTCATCATCGGCTTCAACTGCGGCTGGTACAAGGTCTCCTTCAACGGCGATATCGGCTATGTCCGCTCCGACCTGCTGACGCTTCTGGAAAAGCCCTACTGCAACTCCGGCAGCGCGGCCTATGTCGCCGATACCAGCTCAAGCTCGTCTGCAAGCAGCTCGTCCGGCAGCAGCTCCGGCAGCGCCTCCTATGACTGGGGCGCATCCGCCACGGTCTATAACGGCTCGCTCGGCAGCAGCGTGGTGTCCACCGCCATGCAGTATCTGGGTTATCCCTACACCTACGGCGGGGCCTCCCCTGCCACCGGCTTTGACTGCTCCGGCTTTGTGAGCTACATCTACTCGCAGTTTGGCTACTCCATCGGCCGCACCTCTCAGCAGCAGCTGAGCAACGGCAGCTATGTGGCCTATGCGGATCTGCAGCCCGGCGACATCGTGCTCTTCGAGCGTACATATGCTTCCTCCGAGTGGGCCACCCACTCCGGCATTTACATCGGAAGCGGCCAGTTCATCCACGCGGCCAACTCCGGCAAGGGTGTTGTGATCAACAACCTGAGCGACAGCTACTATGCAAGCCGCTTCATCTGCGGCAGACGCATCGGCTAAAAATTCCAAATATCGGCAGCTTCGGCTGCCGATATTTTTTTGCGCCTTGGGCAAGATAAGATAAACATGAATGGGAGGCGCAGCGCATGCAGACAAGACACCGCGGAAAACAGAGCCTCATCTTCCCCAACCGGCCGGTCATCGGCGCAGCGGCTTCGGTCGCCGGAAAAAAAGAGGGCGAGGGGCCGCTGAGGAGCAGATTTGACCGGGCGTTCCGGGACAATCTGCTGGGACAAAAGAGCTGGGAGCAGGCCGAAAGCCGCCTGCAGTCCATTGCGATGGACATGGCGCTCAAGAAGGCCGCTCTTGCGGCAAAGGAGCTGGCGCTGGTCTTTTCCGGCGATCTGCTGAATCAGTGCGTGGGCTCGAGCTTTGCCCTGTGCGGCAAGGGCATCCCCTCTCTGGGGCTCTACGGGGCCTGCTCGACGATGGCGGAGGCGCTGCTTCTGTCCGCTGCCTGTGTGGACGCGGGCTTTGCAGAAAACGCGATGGCATTGAGCTCGTCGCACTTTGCCGCAGCCGAGCGGCAGTACCGCTTTCCGCTCGGCTACGGCGGCCAGCGCACGCCCACGTCTCAGTGGACCGTGACCGGCGCCGGCGCGGCGCTGCTGCAGGCAACGGGCGGCGGCCCGTCCGTCACCTGCGCCACCATTGGCAGCGTCACGGAGCGCGGCATCAAGGACGCGAACAACATGGGCGCTGCCATGGCGCCGGCGGCCTTCCAGACGATCCTGGCGCATTTTGACGACCTCGGCCGCGGGCCGGAGGACTATGACCGCATCGTGACCGGCGATCTGGGCTACTTGGGCCGCTCGATTCTGGCTGAGCTGCTCGAGCGTGAGGGCATTCATCTGGGTGAGAAGCTCGAGGACTGCGGCGAGCTGATCTTTGACCGCAAGACGCAGGACGTGCACTGCGGCGGCTCCGGCTGCGGCTGCAGCGCGGTGGTGCTCTGCGGGCATTATATGAACGAGCTCAGAAGCGGGCGGATCAAACGGCTGCTGCTTTGCGGCACCGGGGCGCTGCTCTCTCCCGTCTCCACGCAGCAGGGCGCTGTGATTCCGGCCATCTGCCACGCGGTGTGCATCGAAGCGAACGGAGGTGCTTGATATGGAATATGGACGTGCATTTCTGGTCGGCGGGCTGCTGTGTCTGATCGGCCAGCTGCTGATCGACAAAACTTCCCTCACGCCGGCCCGGATCCTGACCGG
>CADBKF010000011.1 GCA_902795195.1 Oscillospiraceae bacterium | reverse complement strand
GCGCTCTGGAGCAGTTGTCATTCGGGGTGAAGGTCGTTTTGGAGGTACCGGAGGTGATGCCGTTCTCATAGGCCCACAGCACCGCCTTGTAATACCAGGTGCCCTCCTTCACATCCTTGAACGGGTTTGCGGTCAGGGTCGGCTGAGGCTGACCCATGGTGCGCCAGAGGAAGGTCACAAACTGAGCGCGGGTGCAGGTGTCATTCGGGCTGAAGGTCTTCGCGCTGGTGCCGTTTGTGATCTGGTTGAGAACCGCCCAGTCGATGGGAATGTGGGCGAAGCTGGTGATCGGCGGCATATCCGTAAAGTGCTTGCTCGGACAGCTCTCGCCGCCGACACAGGCAACCTCGGGGACCTCCACTTCATAGCGCTGTTCGGTGAACGCCGCATTCTGGAACGTCACGACGTAATAGCCGCTGCCCTTGGCCTCGAAGGTCGAAGGCTTGGTCAGGACGAACGTCGTCTTTGCAGTCTCTGTAAGAACGTGGGCTTCATCCCGGCGGCAGATGGCGGTTGCCGTCACGCTGCTGTAATCATCTGCCCAAACGTAGTTTGCTTCGCCCCAATCGTGGCCCAGCGGCGGGATGTCGGGAACGGTCCTTGTCTGCATTTCAAAGGCCGGATTGGTGAAGACGGCGGTGTAGGTCGTCTTTCCGGCGCCGAGACAGCTTGCGGGCGTCGTGACCTCGCTGCTTGTGTCCACGGTCTCGGTCTCGACATGAGCGGCATTGTGGACGCACACGCGCCTTGCCGTGACCGAGCGGTTGTCGTCCGACCAGGTGTAGGTCGGTGCGCTCCAGTTATGCTGCGCAAGGTTGATGACGACATCCCCGGCAGGCATGGTCAGGCTGTAGCCGCCCGCGTCGTTCTTTGTGAACGTGCCGCTGCTCGCCAGGAAGACGTCTTCCGCGTTGTCGGGATCGTTTCCTGTGTAATACGGCAGGACGGAAACGGTCTCATCCGCCGCCGCACGCAGCGCATCGTTGTAGAAGACGCCGGCGGAAAGCGCATAGAGCCCGGCCACGTTGTAGACTGTGCCGCCTGTGCGGGTCAGGGCCACATCCGTATCCGGCGTGACGGCATAACCGCGGCTGCCCTGATCATTCGCAGCGGGCACCAGATAATAGCTGTTGGACACGGTACGCGCGGCGCTGCCCTGCCAGCGGTAGAAGTTCTGAGAGCTGGTCCACTCCCAGGCAGCCGGGGCAAAGATGCTGTCCCGGATCGTGAGCACGCCTCTGCAATATCCGACGAAGCCGCCGCAGAGCGTGGTGGTTTCTCCGAGGAAGCTGCCGTCCACCGTGCAGCCGGTGACGGTGACCGTGCTGCCCGGATCGGTGTAGCTGACGAGGCCGCCGTGGGTTCCGTCCCCATTGATGTTGGATCGGATCGTGATGCTGACACGGCAGTTGTAGAAGCTGCAGATTCCGTAGGCGTTGGCAAGGATACCGGCTGCAAATTTCTTTGCAGTCGTGATGCTGCCTTGCACCAGAAGATTCCGGAACGTTGCGTTCTCGGCGTATTGGAACGGAGCGCAGTCTGCCGGGGCATTGGCGGCGCTGAAGGTCAGCGTATGGCCGCCGCCGTCATAGACGCCTTTGAAGCGGCTGCTGTTTGTGCCAACCGTATCCTGATCGGTGATCGCAAAGTCCGCGGTCTGCACAAAGCACATGCCGGCGCTGGGATTGCCTGCGTTGACATAGGCCTGCAGCTTCTTCCAATCCTCTCTGGAACCGATCTGGTAGGGGGCGTCCGGCGTGCCGCTTCCGGGAAGGCCCGGAGTGAGGTTCGAAGGCGTCTGGTCGAGATTGGTCAGCAGCGTGATCGCCCTTGCCCAGGTGCCGTCGGCCCGGTCAATCCGCACCTGATAATACCCGTTCCAGTTGGCAAGCCAGCGTTCATCCGCGGCCTTACCCAGAGGATCGGCGGCGAATGCGCCGGACGAGAACAGATACGCGGAAGACTGCTCATTGGACGCCGGCGCATAGGCGCTCTTGAGGAAGGGCGCTGCGGTGAGCTTCCCGGCGGCGGGAACCGCATTGCCGCCTGCGTCCACAAAGGACAGCTGGGTCCGCACCAGGCCCGGTGCGGTCGCGATGGCGCCGGCGCTCAGAACGTCATTGAACCAGTCCACGCCCACGGTGCCCTTTGCGCTGTTGTCGGAAACATCCGTTGCCCGAACGGTATAGACGCCGTTCTTATTGAAGCTGTAGTCAAAGTACCACAGACCGTCGTCGAGCTTGACCAGCGCGGGCTCGGTGGTCTCGGAGAGCGTCTGCCCGCCAAAGACGACGCTTCTCAGACCCGTGCCGTCGACGATGTAGCAGGTCATGGGGACAGCTTCGCCCGGGAGAAGCGACGCGGTCTGCGGATAGCTGCGATTCCACAGGATCTGCGGCGCGTTGGGATCGGTATCCGGCACGGGGTTCGTCTCATAGCTTGCTGCATACCGGTCGATGCGGGTCCCGGCCTTGCCGGTGACGGTCACGGTGTGGTGCAGCCCGGTGTCGTTGCCGAAGTCAATGACAACCGGGGAGCTTGTAAAGGGTTGTGTGGTTCCTGCGGTTCCAAAGACGCTGGATTCCACCGTCAGCTCACCCATGAAGTAGAAGGTCAGAGTGTCTGCAACCGTCTCGAAGGTGAAGTAAGCGCCGTCCTGGTTGCAGAGGCTGAGATCGTTGTTCATCGGGATCTCGCTGGTCTTGCCGCCGGTCCAGCCCAGATCCACGCCACGGTCGAGGAACATCCAGCCGGGATTGGAGGCAGCCGCAGCGTTCAGTTCGGTCAGACTGCCGTCGGCATCGTGGAATGTGAAGGAGGCGTCGTCCTTGTAGATGTTGACGCCGTCCGCCATGGCGCCGACCTGATAGGTGATGGCGACGATGGAGTTTGTGGCGCTGTCCTTGATCTGCAGGATGCCGGTGGGAACCTCTTCGGCGTCCAGAAGCTGTTGGGCGGTGCTGTTGGGGGCCGCCACGATGACCTGACGGTCCGGATCGTAATAGCAGACGCCCATACGGGGCTCCCAGCCCTCGCTTCCGTCGGAAATCTCCGTGAGCACCAGCTCAGAGTTTGCGCTTGTGCTCTCAAAGCTGACCGGGAGCGTCAGGGTCGTGCCGAGGGCTGTGCTGATCCTTGCAGGAACGCTGAAGAAGGTCTGATGCTTCACTGTCTGCTCGGCCCGGTTGTTGGTACTGTTGTACTCGTTGTGATCCGAGCTGTAGAGGCCGGCGATGTAATCCGGGCTGTCGAAATCGGAGTAGACCTCTGCGCGCAGGTGCAGGCCGCTGAATTCCTCGAGGCTGACAAAGCAGGAGGTCGGCACCGCCAGCATGCCGGTCACGCTGCGGTAACAGCCCCGGTCGAGATCGGTCGTTTTGCCTGCATCCCTGAGCTGGTAGACGCCGTATTTGAAGTTCTGGCTGACGGGCTGCGCGCTGCGCGTCTTCTGTTCGGAGGTCACAAACGAGCTGCCCGTGATATCGACCGGCTTGTAAACCGGCAGGCCGGCCGCGTCCTTCTCACCCGTATCATAGGCGAATTGGAGATAGACGCCGTTTGCATCCGCGCTGCCGTTGTTGGTCACAGCGGCGTTCAGCGACAGATAAGCCGTATTCCCTTCGACGTGATCCAGCTCCGCAGAGAAGTCTGTGAGGCTGAGCTCCGGCCTGGCCTGTACAGTCAGCAGGTCCGGAAGGACGGCGGAGAACGCATTGGCGCCGAAGTAGTCCGGGTCTTCTGTGACCTCTGCCAGGAAGGTCGCGCCGCTGGGAAGGGTCTTATCCAGCTCCTGCGCGTAGAAGCTCAGATCCACCGTGCCGCCGGAGGGGATGGAGCTGCTGAGCTGCCAGCTTGCAAGCTCCTGGCGCGCCGCGCCTGCCTGCACCAGCAGCCTGACCGTGAGGGGATTGTCCTTGTCGCCGCGGATCGCGGTGGTGCCGGTGTTGGTGAAGCTGAGGCCGCCCACCAGCCGGTTGCCCGCGGTGAAATCATACGCCCCGAAGCGCAGCTTTCCCTCTCCGAGGGCCTGTTCGCCCACGCCGAAGGCAATGGCATAGAAGTTCAGCTCCGCGCTGCCCTCGGGCACGACGGAGGTCATCTCATCACCGCCGGGCATCGTGAGCGTGTACTCCCGCAGCTTTTGCATGCTGCCGTTGGTCAGGACCAGCAGCTGCCTGCCCTCGGTGCCGTCGTCCTTTTTCACGCTTCTGGTGGACATCTGCAGGTCGGAGAAGTACAGACGGTCCATGGAGCCAGTGTTTTCACCAGGGGTGGACAGCTTGCCGAGGTAGGCCTGCTCCAGCGCCTCTGGCTCCATATCGTACTTGATGCCGTCCTCATAGATCTGCAGATGGCGCATGGCGAGAATCGTCGGGCTGCCCCAGGTGCCGATCCCGCGATCCCACCAGGCGCTGTAGATCGCGTTGGAGAGGCTGCCGGGAACCGCAGCGGTGTAGACGACCGCGAGATTCTCCCCATCGGAGCCGATGGAGACGTCGGTGCCGGTGGCCTGTTCAAAGATCGGCAGAATATTTGCCGCGCCGCGGGAGAGCAGGGACAGCACGTCCGCCTGTCGGATCAGATAGCTGTTGCCGCCCATCTCGAAGAGCAGCAGGGTTTCGGCGCTGGCGTTGCCGTCCAGAGCCGCCGTGAGGAAGCGGAGGTTGCCGAAGTAAGGATCGGCCTGAGCGGCCTGCAGGCTGCCGCCGGTGTAAATGCCGTCCTGGAGAGAGCGGGTTTCGAGATTGTCGTCGGTGCAGCCGTCGAAGTCGATGACGGTCTCCAGCAGCAGCGCGTCAGACCAGGACTCTCCGATCAGCTCCCGCAGATAGAGCCTGCGGATGGTGGCAAGCTCGGTGTTCTCGTTGAAGCTTTCCGGGTTGACTGTGACCGGTGTGGAGGCAGCAGCGTCGAAGTAGGCGGCCTGCGTTGTGGAATAGAGGGCAAGCGTCCTTCCGTTGATGCTGCCGAGCTCAATGTTCTCGATGAATTCCCCCGGAATCGGCGCGCTCGCACCGGTGGATGCGGTCAGAACGCTGCCGTCTCCGTAGATGGCATTCAGGTCGGACTGCAGCACCCAGCGATAGACCGCGCTGGCGAGCAGAGCGTTATCGGTGGTCCTTTGCTCCAGCATTTCCTCGGTCAGGCCGGGGTTTGCGGCGATCAGATACGCGGCGAGCGCCCGGTTGCTTTGTTCGCCGGTTCCCGCGCTCTGAGCCCAGACTGCGGCTGTGCCGGTCTGCACAGGCAGGAACCGATAGCTGCCGTCCGCTTCAGACAGGACCTTCGGCTCGCTGAATGCGGCATCCGTTCCGAGCTCAAGCGAGGCGCGCTTGACGGCAACGGCTTTCGCGCTCTCCACAGCGGAGTCGGCTGCGCTGCCGGTATAGGCGGACCACACGACGGTGACGGTCTTTCCGTCCACGCTGACGTTGAAATCCAGGTCGCCGTAGCTGTCATTGTCCACCTTGAGCCAGGGCTTTTCCGCCGTGGAATCGGTGGGATGCGCCAGGCCGCTGTCTTGGGAGAGGTTGCCGGTCACGACGATCCTGCTCATTACGAGCTGGGTCACGCCATCATCCAGCATCAGCGGGTAGAGAATGTAGTTCTCTCCGTCCGCCTGGAAGAGCTTGTAGCTGTAGCCGTTGGCCAAACCGGCGACCAGCTTTTTGGCGTCGCCGGCGGTGTTGTAGCCGGAGAGCTGGAAATCGGTTGTCCCGGTGGGATGGATTGCACGCGTGTCACTCTCATCGACACCGGTGACGCGCTGGGTGGCGGAGACGTCTGTGGGGCCGCTCACGTGGATGAGGCCACTGCCGGTTTCCAACGGTCTGCGGGTCGCTGCTGGAGCGCTGCCGGTTTCGTCCCCCTTCGGCTTTTCGATGGCCCAGCGGTCGATCCAGGTGTCCTTGGTGGGATAGAGGTAGACGACGGCTTCCGCATCGCCCACGTTGAACTCGACAGGGGACTTTTTGACCCCGAGCTTCGATGTAAGGGTTGAGGTGCCCGTATCATAGACCCCGTAGCCCTTGATGTCCAGCTTGCCGTCGAAGTAGATCAGAATCTTTCCGGTGTTGGCGGGAATTTGCAGCGTGACATAGCCGCCGTCCTTCGTGGCCCGGACGACATCCTTGTCCATCGGCGTCTCGCCCTTGAAAGCGCCGCCGTCCCAGCCGTAGGCGGTCATATCCTCCTTCAGCGCCCAGCCGCAGTTTTCGGGGAACGCACCGTCCTGGTTCAGCGTGACGGCTGCGCCGCCGCTGTAGAAGGTGCAGCCGGGGTCCTTCGGCCCGATGTTGAAATTGTAGTTGTTGGGCGTGGTCAGCTCCTCCGGCGCCTCGGTCCCCAGGGATTTGCCGTTGGCGGCGGTATAGGTCTGCTTGGACCAGAGCTCATAGTTGCCATCCACGGCGCTTGCCTTGATATCCCAGGAGAAGTAGCCGCCGGTTCCTTTCTGCGAGCCCTGCACCGAGATGCCGATGGCCTCCATGGTGTAGTTGAAGAACAGCGCCGTGATGTTGAAGCCCAGACACAGGCCCCAGTTGAAGTCGGAGATATAGAAGCCCTCGTATTTGTCGGTGTCCTCCAGATAGCCGCCCATGGTCATGGTGATGGCAATGCTGGTTTTCACGAACAGCTCGAACTTGAGCAGCTCCACGCCGATGCCCACGCCGGCCTCCAGGCTGATGCTGGGCGTGATGTTCAGCCCGTCAAAGACCACCTTGCTGCTGGCACCGGTCACGGGGCGGAGGTTTTCGGCGACGACCTGGCCTCGCAGCGGGGTCAAGCGGATGTAGACCGTCTTGCCGTAGGCCTCCAGAAGGACCTCCTTCTCCGAGCCGTCGCCGGAGAGCGAGCCCGCGTCGATCGGTCTGCCGTTCAGGCTTGGATTGTCAAAGATCTCCATATAGACCGTGCCCAGCAGATCGATGTGGAAGCCGCGGATCTCCACGCCGTTGGTCTTCTTCATGTTCAGGTCAAAGACCACGGGCTGCCCGCTGGTGAGTCCGGAAAGGCTGCCCTGCCGGAAGGTCTTGACGGCCGGCCCCAGCTTCGGATTGCGGATGCACGAGAGAGAAACCGCAACCTCCACCTCGATGCCGAGCTTCACATAGACATAGGCCAGCGGGAAGAAGCTGAACCGGTGCTGCGCCGAAAGCTCGATGCCGAGGCTTGCCGACAAGCCCGCCGACTTGAAGTAGTGGCAGTTGTCGATGGGGTTGTATTCAAACATGATGGAGATCTGCACCGTGAAGGAGACCTCCACCTTGGTGGATGTGCAGTTGCCGTTTTTGGCGTTCTTGAGGCTGTCGTCCTCCCAGGCGCCGCTCATAAAGTCCTTCATCTTGTCGAGGTTGTGGCTCTTGCAGGCGCTCACAAAGTCGGCCAGGGTCTGCATCTGTCCGTTTGCGTCCTTGAAGCCGTCCTTGAACTTTTCTCCGGCCTTTTTGTCCTGAGACGGAGCGGGCGGATTGGTGTCGGTGGTCGTTTTTCCGTTGCAGACCCATCCCTGTTTTTCACCGAGATTTTCCTGCTCCTCGACCACGGTCTTGTAGGTCTTGTTGCCCTTGTCGTCTGTCACGACGGTCTGTGTTGTGACGGTCCGGACGTTGTCCGGATTGTTCGGGTCCGGCACATAGGTTGACGTCGTAACGGTTTTTCCGTCCTTGGAGGTATCGGTCACGACGGTGTGGCCGTTCTCATCCACTCTGGTTTCCCGGTGGGAGCCGTCGTCCAGCTTCTGGGTTTTCTCCGAGCCGGAGTAGTTGGTGTCCTCGTATTGGTAGATGGGGATGCCGATGGCAAAGCCGACCTGATAGCCGTCGATGATGAGCGTGGCGTAGTCGCCAAGCTCCAGCTCCAGACTCGGCAGCTCGGTGCCAAGATCCGCGCCGAACTCCGGATAGCCCGCGTCCTCGCCCGGAGTGCTGCCGTCGGTGCCGCCGGCGTCGCCGCCGGGGCTCAGGTTCATCACGCTGTCGCCGTTCGGCGTGGTGGCGACCGTACCCATGGTAACGGTCTCCGGCTTGATGTCATTCGGAGATTCGATGGCATCCAGCGCTTTTGTCTGCTGCTGCACACCCAGCACAAAGGTGCTGCGGCCGGTCATGGCGCCAAGATAGGCGTTCATCGCGGCGAGGCTGTCGGAATCATAGGAAAAGCGTTTGCTCTGGCTGTCGTACGGCACATCCTTGCCCGCCATGGGAACCGGGTGCCCGGTGATATTGTCGGTGTCTGTGATCGGCGTCGGCTGGTCAAAGGGAACCAGGAGATTGCCGACGAAGGCCGGCGTCCAGGTGTAGACCTCCTTGGTTTCCGCCCCGGTGATCTTTCCGTTCTTGTCCTTGACCGCCGTGGTCACGGACTCATACAGTACGCTGCCGGTGTCGCCGCCGAGCGGGATATCCACATAGCTCATTGCCATGGCGGCTTCGGTGTACATCAGATGCCCGTCGGTGTTTGTCCCGCGCAGATAGCGGTAGCTCTGCTGCTCCGGGGTCAGTGCGGCAAAGGCCGTCTCGTCTGTCACAGCGCTGGCGAGCGCCGGAAGAATCTGCGCGGTATCCTCGGCGCTGGCGCCCTGCGGCACCCGGTAGGCTCTCGGGCGCATGGTGTAGAATACCTTCAGGTAGTATTGATGGGTCGTCGTTTTGATGACGTTCCCGTTTTCATCTGTTTCCTGCGTCACGACCGGCTTGAATGTGGATTCGGGATAGTCGCCGCTGAGCCTGGTGGTGATCAGCTCGTCAACGGTCGTCTCGCCGTCGGCGTCCTTGGCCAGATAAAACGTATCGTCTTTGAAGGTGCCGCTGATGATCCCGTCGCCGTTTTTGTCGTAGTAGAGCTCCACATGGTCGATGCTCACGCGCATCGGGGAGATCTGATCGAGATAGTCCTTGCCGTGGTACTCAAAGTGCAGGACCGAGTGCGTCAGATCCGCTGCCGTGATCTTGATCGTCGCGTTGCCGGCATAGGCCTTGCCGTTATAGAGAATGATGTCCTCCGGGTCCTGATGGAAATTGATGGACTGAATGTTGTTGTATTTCAGATTTGTGATATAGACGCCGTCCGTGCCTCCTTTATACGATTTATCATTCAGCGTATCGTCTCGGGAAGTACCGAAATACAGGCCGGTCTTTGGATCATAGCCCAGCTTAGAGGAATTCACGGTGGCGGTTTTGCCTGTGAAGCTGTTGAAGGCTGCGGTCTGGTTGTTGCCGATCGACGGATACAGGTCGATCTCGATCGTCTGGCTGCGCTCGAGCAGGATGTTGATCTGGTAGGTATCGGTCAGCGCGGCTTCTGTGGCGCCGTCCCAGTCCATGGTGACGCGCCACTGCGTCGCGCTCAGGCGTTCGATCGTTCCCACATGCTCGCCCGCCGAATTGGTGACAAACAGGCCGTTGTTGGGGATGGAATAGCTTGCCTGCAGTCCGCTGATGTCGACGGTAAAGGCGGAGCCGTAGTAGAGCTGGCCGCTGCTGTTCACGCCGCCCGCGCCGGAAACCAGACTGAGGCTCGGCTTCAGTTTCTGATAGACGTCGCTGTTATTCGGCAGCGGGGTCCAGCTCTTACCGGCCTCGTCGGCGTCGTTGGCGGTGTAGATGACGACGGGGATGCTGTTGGTTTTGGTCAGCACACGGCGCTGGACGCGGAACACGGGAATGTCCACAATGGTCCACTGATCGGTATCCTGCATCTTCTCAAAGTCGTCCAGCTCGGTCATTTTCCACTGTTCGTAGATGGCAAAGGAGACTCTGAGGTACAGGTCGCTGTCCCAGCGCATCGGGAAGCTGTCCAGGAACGCGCTGTCGGGCCACTCGGTGCCGTAGTCTTCTCTCGGGTCGGCCAGATTCCAGAAGGTGGGTACATTCGGAGCGGCAGGTCCGGAGTACATCCAGTGCTGCATGTTGGAATTGTTCTTTACGTAGAACGGCTTGGGGTAGCCGCTGGCATAGTCATTGATGTCGCTGCCATGGGGTGTGCAGGCCATCTGGATCAAAGGCTGCGAATAGCGGCCGGTGCTCTTGCTCTTGGTGCCAACGCCGTCGAGATAGGCGATGAACTGAGTTTCGCCGAACAGCTTGCCCGCGCCTGGGAGCTGGAAGCTTACGCCGCCCTTGTAGTTCGAGGAGATCTCCAGATACTTCTCCATCAGGTCCGTGCCGGTGAGGGTTTGCGTGAGGACGTAGGTGCGGTTCCCGTTTTTGTCCACGCCGCCCTTGGGGTCGTTTTGCACATAGGTCTCCACGCTCGCATTCTTTCCGCTGTACACACCATAGGACCAGAGGCCGGAATAGTCGACCGAGTTGGAATAGTCCGATGCAAACACACCGCTGCCGACGATGATCTCCCAGTCGTGCCAGTAGGCGTCGGAATAGCCGCCGTCGCGGGAAAAACGGAAGTTGGGATTGATTGTGTGGCTGCGGCTGGTGCTCTGCGAGGGCCGGACAAATGTTGCCTCCACAGGCTCCTCCTGCGCCATGGTCACATGGCTGCGCTGCGCCTGCGCCTCCGAAATCAGCGCCTCGTCCGCCACAGTTACCCGCTCCGCGACCTCATTTCCGTCGTGGCCGGAGAGCACGGAGGCCAGGTTTTGACCGGTCTCGCCCTTTGGCGATTCGCCGGTCAGCGTAAAGGTCAGAAGCTCGGTTTCCAGTGTGCAGAGCTCCGCAGTGCCGCCGCCCCTGAGATTGCTCAGCTTCAGAGAGAAGCTCTTTTCTCCGGCCTCCCCGGTGGAGATCAGCTCGATGGGAACGGTGATCTCGTCAATGGAGCCGGCAAAGGCCAGCGTCCCTTTTTTTGCGGCATAGTCCACACCGGCTTTGGCGGTCCCGTCCACGGTCTCGTAGTCGACGCTCACGCTGTAGCTGGTGCCGCCGGTGCGGCGGACCGTCGCCTCAGCAACGCCGGCCTGACGGTCCACCGTGAGGGCGGACACCGTGAAGCCCAGAGTCGAGGGCTCGCCCTCGTCGTTGTCGGAGACCATCAGCGTCAGCGTGTTGCACAGGTCGCTGAGCTCGCCGCCCTCGCAGCCGGTGATCGTGAACAGGCCGAGCTCTGGCAGCTCGGCGAGCGCGTCGTCGAGCGCCGTCACCCGAAGGTACTTCACGGTTTCGCCGTCGGCAAAGGTCAGATCGAAGGCGTACATGTCGTAGTCGCCTTCAAATTCCACGACTGTGTAGCCGGGCTCCTCCGGAATTTCCAGCGCGTCCGGAACGGCGCTTGCGGCCGGCCACGGCGTGAAGCGCTCTCCATGCAGCGAAACGGTGCAGAGCAGATAGTCCTCCACCGTCAGAATGCAGCGGAAGTCCAGCTCCTCCCAGCTTGTGATGCCGAGGACGCTGTAGTCCTCCCAGGTCAGCTCCAGCGTCGGCTCGGCAGCACCCTCCACGTCCTTCCAGAAGCCGCCGGGGGCTTGGTACTGCCAGCGGAAGCCGCTTGCCTCCTCCGCGTCCTGCAGACTGAGCACAAGGCTGTTTGCTCCGTCCGCGGCCGCATGCAGGCTGACGCCGGGCGCCGGCAGCATGTTCCGCTCCTGTTCGGGCAGGCCGATTTCCTGATAGGCTGCCAAGGGATTCGGATTTTCAGCCTCGATCAGAAGATCCTGCTTGCCGGATGCGGCGTAGTCATAGATTACGTTTGATCCGCTCTCGTCTGTGGTGACGGCAGGCGCATAGCTGATCCGGACGGTGGCGCGTCCGATGGCGCCGCCGACACGGTAGACCGGCAGCAGCGCGGTCTGCGGGATCGGTTGGCCGTCGGCGGACAGGCCTCCGGGCTCCGCCACGTCCGCCTGATAGGTGCCAAAGGCAAAGCTGCCGTAGGGATAGGCTTCGTTCCAGTCCTCGTCTGCGGGAATTTCACCCTCCGGGGTGACCAGGCTCACCGGCTGCTCTCCCTGCCGGACGGATTGCGAAAGTCCGTCTGCAGCCTCCGCCCAAATCTGCAGCGGCAGAACGGAAGCGAACAGGCAGATCGTGAGCAGAATGGCAATCAGACGTTTGATCGTATGCTTCATGGCTGGTTCCCTCCGTTTTCATGTTGTTGAGAAGCTTGCGGGTGGGGTTGTTCTGCGTTGTGTTTTCTTCCCCGGATCAGGAGCAGGGTGATCAGCACGCCGAGCAGGGACGCCAGTACGACAGCCGCCAGAATGCCGCCGGTCCGCGCCTCGAGCAGGAAGGAGCCCATTGCTCCCGCGCCGGATGTCTGCTGCACAGGAAGCGGCATCGACGAAATCGCCAGTGTCAGCACCAGCAGCACGGCGCATAAGCCCAGGCTAAACCAGCCAAGCCGTCTTTGTGCCCGAGATTTTTTCAGCTTGTCCCTGCGCTCCAGGACGTACTTCAAGGCCTCTGATGAGGTGTACTTCATTTCCATCTACCTCCTAACACCATTTAGTACCAGAACGTCCGGAAATTGGTCACCCTTTTGCAGAAAAAAGCAGAAAAAACTGCCTTCCCGAAGGAAAGCAGTCATTTTGTGAAAATCTGTTTCGTCATATTGTAGGGGGCGGCGTCCCCGACGCCCCGCCGAGACGTGCACCCGTAGGGGCGGTCACCGGCCGCCCGCCACCAGACAACCCCGAAGTGGCCGCTGTGGGCAGCGGCCCCTACAACCGAAAATCGGTCGTAGGGGGCGGCGTCCCCGACGCCCCGTCTCCTGTTGCCTGTTGCCTGCTTGGGCTTTGATTTTCCCTCGCATACAGGCGGCGGAGGGGATGGTAGATGCCGGCTGCTGCGAGGACCGGGAGGCAAAAGCCCACATAAGAGGGGACACCGGGAACGGAGACCAGCAGATTGTACAGCCCGTGGAACACCACCGACAGGGAAAAAGCCCCGACCAGTGCCGGCAGCGACAAAGCCTGCAGCCGTCTGGCCGCAATGATGCCCAGACTGAGCGCCGCCACGCTGACAATGTGCATCACACCCACCGCAAGCCCGCGAATGAGCACAAAGGACAGACTGATCTCTCCGGAGCCGAGCAGGCTGCAGCAGTTTTCAAAGGTGGCAAAACCGGTTCCCAACGCCACCGCGAGCAGCAGCAGCGTGTCGTCCCCGGGCTCCGCCAGAAGCAGCAGGATCAGCAGCGGAAGCAGCTTGACCAGCTCCTCCACCACCGGAGAGAGGAAAATGCGCACGTCCGTTTCCTCCCAGGCGATCAGCAACCGGAGAAAGCCCGTCACATAGGCGGCAAGCAGGCAGGCCACCATGCCCGCCGCAAACGCCAGGACATAATGCTTTGCCTGTCCCCGCACAAACAGCAGCGACAGCAGCAGCGGCGCAGCGATGCACAGAAGGATGTTTTCCGCATAGATCATGTCGCCGCCTCCTCTCTGCGCAGCGCAATCAGCATCAGAGGGATGCTGCAAGTATAGCACAGCTGCGCCGCCAGGTAGAACACACCCGCACTCATGTACATGGTGCTGAGCGTCCACGTACAGAAGGCAACTGCAAGGGCAAACTGCGCGGCAGCATCCCGCCCTCTCCGTAACGCAAGGAGCAGTTTTACGATGCCGTATCCAAGCACTGCAAACATCACAAGGTAGGCGCCGTAATCCGCGCAGTTTCTCCAGGGCTCCGGCAGCAGGAAGGTCAGGCCCTGCAGTCCCAGCAGAAGCGCCGCAAGGCCGCCCAGCAGCCGCCACTCTGTCCGGGAGAGGGCGCCGGATTGCTTCAGGGAGCGGACACAGACGCAAAGAAGATATCCGAAGCTCAAGCCCACCAGTACATCCTCGACCCATTCGCCGGACCATCCGATCCACAGGGCGGTACAGGCAGCAGCGAAGACAGCGGTACAGAAAATTTCCCGCCTCGCAGCGGCAAAGCGGCCCCGAAAGACCGCGTTCAGGGTGGAGGCCAGCAGCAGAAAGCCGCCGATCTCCCCGAATTCATTGGCTGCGAACGGCATCCGGATTTCCGGCCGCAAAAGGTCGTAGGCCAGCCAGTACAGAGCGCTCACCAGCAGGCTTACCAACGCAAAGGTAAAAAAGACCGGAGCCATGGAGCGGCGAAAGGAAAGCCCCCGCACACACAGCCCAATCAAAACAGCCAGCTCCGCGCAGCCGAAAACGCACATCAGGATTTGCACCAGTGACAGATCCATCACTTCACACGCCCCTTCCACCGCCGCAGCGTCAATGCAAACAGCACCGCGGCCGCGCCGAGGCCAAAACACAAAACGCCGATCAGCACATAGCCCAGCGCAGGCGTCCCAAGGATCAGACTGCCGAACTCGCCCGAGACAGAGGCTTCCGCCCCGGCAGACAGCTTCCGCAGGCAGGCTGCCGTAACAATCAAAAGCGCCAGGCAGAGCGCGCAGCTTCCGGCACTGAACCACAGCTTTTTTCGCAGATCTCGCCTGGCCCGGACCTTCCCCGCACGGGAAAGAATTTCCTGCAGTTGCTGCTCAGAATTTCGCATCGGTAACCCCCATCCTTTCCAGCTCTGATCGCAGCGCCTGCTTGCCCCGCTTGATCAGATTGTAGATTTGACCTGCCCGCTTGCCCATGACCTGGGCAATCTCCGCGGGCGACATGTTTTCCATGTATTGCAGCTCCAGGACCTGCCGATATTCCGGCGCGATCCGTTCCAGGGCCAGGTAGAGCTGACGGTTTCGCTCCTGCTGCAGCAGGCGTAGCTCCGGCTGCACCGCCTCGCTCAAATCCGGAAGCTCCGGAAGGCCGACCTGCTTTTTGCGCCGGAGCTGCTTCAGCGCCAGATGCTTGCCGACGGAAAACAGCCATGTTTTGAAGCTGCTTTTCCCTGAAAACACCGTTGGGCCTACAGCAATCTCCGCGAAGGCGTCCAGCATCAGCTCCTCGGCCTCCTCGGCATTGCGGACATACCCGAAGAGGAAGAGCGTCAGCCCCTCGCGGTGCCGCTCGAGCAGGCAGCGCAGCGCTTCGTTGTCGCTGCGCTTCAGATACTGCGCATACAGCGCCTCATCCGACATCTCCACCCTGCACCACCTCCGAAACGATTTTCCGATGTTTTTATATTATACATGAATCCGTCTGACATTTCAATGAGAAAGACCGTATTCTTGTTCTGAATTTTTTCAAAAAGTGAGCAATATCAACGGTTTGCGGGCACGTTTGCAGCAGTATTTACATCAAACGGTTCTAAACTGACCGTTCCCAAACCTCGACCTGCGTAATGATATCCTTCAAATGGTACTCATCCATTTGGTGCATAAGTAGATCGTCGACATCTTTGAAAAGCCACTCTTTTTCTGCGTCCATGTCGGCTAGCAGTATTTTTTTATCGCCATTCATCCATAATGTACAGATATGATAGTTTTTCCCTTGCCAGGCTATATTGCAAAGCTGCCCGCTTTTTATGAATTGCTTAAACTCGCTGATTGTCTTAAATCTCATTTCTTCCAAATCGTAGTTTATCGGCATTGTTTTCGATTCTCCTATGTTATAATAATGTGATTTGAATTCGGGTGCTCCTTCAGGATACTCAACCGCCCAATAGTTTATATCTTCAAAAAACCTGTCGACGAAAATCGACAGGTTTTTTGAATGGTGCGGGCGGCGGGACTCGAACCCGCACACCGGATGGCAACGGAACCTAAATCCGTCGAGTCTACCAATTCCACCACGCCCGCGTATTCAATTTTCCATTCTCCCACACCCGGTTCCACACGCCTGCGGATTGAACAATGTTATCTTATCACAATTTCCCGGGTTTGTCAAACGGCAAAGCCGATTCCAGCTGCGGCACAAAGCCGATTCCAGCTGCGGCACAAAGCCGATTCCAGCTGCGGCACAAAGCCGATTCCGGCGGCAGCGCGGAGTTTTCCGCTTTCGGCCGCATCAACCGTTGCAATTTTGCAAAAAATATGGTAGATTAAGAAAAACGACGAAAGGAAGGCGCGGGATGGACAGACAGGAGCTGCCGGTCGCGGTGTTTGATTCGGGCCTGGGGGGTTTGAGCGTGCTGCGCGCGCTGCGCAGGGTGCTGCCGCAGGAGCGCTTTGTGTTCTTCGGCGATTCGGCCAACGCGCCCTACGGCTCACGGCTGACGGAGGAGATCCGCAGCCTCACGCTCACAGCGCTCGAGAACATGGACCGGACCTACGGCTGCAAGGCCATCGTCGTGGCCTGCAACACCGCCACGAGCGCGGCCATCCAGGCGCTGCGGCAGCGCTATTGCGACCGGCCGGTCATCGGCATCGAGCCGGCGCTCAAGCCCGCGGCGGACCGGCATCCGGGCGAGCAGATCCTCGTCATGGCCACCGAGACCACGCTGCGTGAGGCAAAATTCGCGCATCTGATGCAGACCTATGCCGGTCGGGCGCAGGTCGTTCCGCTGCCCTGTCCGGGCCTGGTGGAGTTTGTCGAGCGGGGAGAGCTGGACTCGCCCGCGCTCGCGGACTACCTGCAGACGCGGCTTGCGTCGTATCCTGCCCCGGCGGCGCTGGTGCTGGGCTGCACGCACTATCCCTTTGTGCGCCCGGTGCTGCAGCGGCTGCGGCCGGACACCGAGATCCTCGACGGCAGCGACGGCACCGCCCGGGAGACCCGCCGCCGTCTGCAGGAGGCCGGCCTGCTGCGCGAAGCCGGCCCCGGCGAGGTCCTGCTCACCAACAGCAGCCCGGACCCGGCCAAGAAAGCCCTGGCCGAGCTGCTCCTGTCCCTGCCGGAAGCCGAATAAAACACCGAGGCGGATCGATTGCTCGATCCGCCTCGATTTGTATTCTCAGAACCACTTTTTCAGCGTGCCCAGCAGGCCGCGGGTGAGGGAGCGGCCGATCTCCCGGCCGACGGAGTTGACAGCGGAGCTGGCGATCTTGCCGGCGACGCTGTTTTTGCGCTTTTTCTCCTTCTCCTTGGCGGCCTTTTCCTCCGCCTTGCGCTGCTTTTCCGCTTCCTTGGCGCGGGCGGCCTCCTCCTTGGCGCGGGCCTCCTCGGCCTTGGCCTGCTCGAGGGCCTCCTGCGCCTTGACCTTCTCGGCGGTGATGATCTCATAGGCGGATTCGTTGTCCACCGCGGCCTCATACTTGCCGTAGAAGTCGCTGGCCTGGATCTCTGCCTGCCGGCGCTCGTCGTCAATGGCGCCCATCATCGACTGCGGCGGCAGGATCGTGCAGCGCTCGACGATGTTGGGCCGGCCCTTTTCGTCGAGGAAGCTGACGAGCGCCTCGCCGGTGCCGAGCTCGGAGAGCACGGTCTCGGTGTCGAACTTCGGGTTGACGCGGAAGGACTGCGCCGCGGCGCGGATGGCCTTCTGCTCGGCGGGGGTATAGGCGCGCAGCGCGTGCTGCACGCGGTTGCCCAGCTGGCTGAGCACGCTGTTGGGGATGTCAGACGGCTGCTGCGTGATGAAGTAGACGCCCACGCCCTTGGAGCGGATCAGCTTGACCACCTGCTCGACCTTTTCCACCAGCGCCTTGGGCGCGCCGTTGAAGAGCAGATGCGCCTCGTCGAAGAAGAACACCAGCTTGGGCTTGTCGAGGTCGCCCACCTCGGGCAGCTGCTCAAAGAGCTCGGCCAGCAGCCACAGCAGGAAGGTCGAGTAGAGCAGGGGAGACTGGAACAACCTGGCACAGTGGAGGATGTTGATGTAGCCGCGGCCGTCTGCGTCGCGCTGCATCCAGTCGGAGAGCTGGATGGCCGGCTCGCCGAAGAACAGCGTGCCGCCCGCGTCCTCGAGCTGCAGCAGCGCCCGCTGGATGGCGCCGGCGGACTGCTTGGACACGTTGCCGTAGTCGTTGAGCAGCTCGCTCGAATGCTCTGCCACCCAGGCGACCATCGAGCGCAGGTCCTTGAGGTCGGTGAGCAGCCAGCCCTTGTCGTCGGCCACGCGGAAGGCGATGGCCAGAACGCCGGACTGGGCATCGGTCAGATCCAGTAGCCGGGAGAGCAGGGGCGCGCCCATCTCGCTGACCGTGGTGCGCACGGGGTGTCCGCCCTCGCCGTACACGTCCCAGAAGCGCACGGGGAAGCGGGAGTAGGGGAAGGCGTCCGGCGCGATGCCCAGCTTTTCCAGCCGCTTGTCGAGCGCCTCGCTGCGGGTGCCGGGCTTGACGCAGCCGGAGAGGTCGCCCTTGACGTCAGCCAGGAAGACCGGCACGCCGATGGAGGAGAAGGATTCGGCCATCACCTTGAGCGTGATGGTCTTGCCGGTGCCGGTGGCGCCGCAGATCAGGCCGTGGCGGTTGGCCATGGCCGGGAGGATCGCCGCGTCCACCTCACCGCGGCCGATGAGTAAACGATCGTCAATGCGCATGTGCTTTGCCTCCGATCCAAAGAGATTCAAATTCAACAGTTCTATTTTATCGGAAGTTCGGCAAAATGTCAATGCCAGGCCGCGCATCCTGGGCCGGAAGAAGAAAAAATCCTGGAAAAGTGATTTTTGGTTGCTTTTTTTCGCACGGAATGTTATACTATATTAGATTTTTTGGATTCCCATGGAAAGGCGGTGATCGCGGTGCCGGAGGAGGCATTACGACCCTGGACCCCGGAGACAGAGCGCCGCTCGGCGCTGCAGCTGCCCGAATATGTCTGCGACGTGTTTCTGCTGCTGATGGCGTCGCTGTTTATTCTATATTTCGACCAAAATGGCCTCGGCAAGATCAGCGTTGCCAAGCGGAACTGCTTCTTTACCCTCACGGGCCTGTATCTGGGCGCGCTGCTTCTGGCCGTGCTCACGGTGCTCATCCACCCCGATACGCAGGAGGCTGCCATCTACGAGCTGCGCGCCCGCCTGCGCAGGACCAGCGTGGTCTGCTATGCGCTTCTGGCTTACCTGGCCCTGACGCTTATTTCGGCGCTGCTGAGCGAGCACACCGAGGAAGTCTGGATCGGTGCGACCCGAAACGAGGGCGTCGTCACGCAGATGCTCTACGTGCTGATCGTCTGCACGCTGGCGCTGTTTGCCCGGCCAAAGCGCTGGCAGCTCTATGTGCTCGGCGCGACCATGATCGTCTTCACCGTGATCTCAGTGCTGCAGATCATCGGCGGCGACCCCCTGAGCCTCTATCCCAGCGGCCGCACCTATGAAAATCTGGAGGGCCGCTATCTTGGGACCATCGGCAACGTGGACCACATTGCGGGCATGCTCTGCGTGTTCATTCCGCTCTTTGCCGTCACGCTGATCCGCGGCAGCGGGAAGAGCCGCTTTGTGCTGGCCCTGCCGCTGGGCGCAACGCTGTTGCTGCTGCTGCTCATCTCGGTGCTGGGCGGCTTTGTGGGCATCGCTGTCGGCGGCGTCCTGGCCGTGCCCTTTGTGCTGCGCTTTTCTGCAAAATCGACCAAATGGTACTTCATCGGCCTGGCTGCGCTGGGCGTGCTGGGGCTTGCCGGGCTCTATGTCGTGGACATCGGCGACGGCATGTTCCACGAGATGCACGAGATCCTGCACGGCAATTTTGACGACCGCTTCGGCTCCGGCCGCATCTTCATCTGGCGCCAGGTGCTCGAGCGCATCCCGGCCAGATTTTGGTTCGGCTATGGGCCGGACACCATGCGGCTGGAAAACCTCGAGCCCTTCACCCGCGTGATCGAGGGCCAGGCCGAGCCCAAGGTCGCCCACATCGACACGGCGCACAACGAATATCTGAACATTCTCTTCCACCAGGGCATCTTCGCGCTGGCGGCCTTCATGACCGCGATCGTCGTCGCACTTGTGCACTATTTCCGCGATGCAAAGCGCAACGTTGCCGTGGCCGTGTTCGGCACCGGCGTTCTGTGCCACTGCGTGGACGCCCTGTTCGGCATCTCCCAGCCGATCACCACGCCGTTCTTCTGGATCGCGGTGGGCTTGCTCGAGGCCAGCTTCGCCCGCCCGGCGGACGCGCCCGAGAGCAGCAGCCCAAGCTACATCGGCCGATGGCAGCAGCCGGAAGGCGCCGACGCCGAAGCTGCCCTGCAGCCAACGCCCGCAGAGGACAACACGCTCAGCTAAGCCACCGCAGCAGCCGCGCCGGCGGACGATACTCAGCTAAGCCGCCGCGGCGGACCCACAGGAGCACAACACGCGCAGCCAAGTCGCCCGCGTGGAACAGCCGAAGGGCCGGCCTTACCGCCGCCCCATACCCGGTACCTGCAGCAGCCGCGCCGGGGAACAGCTCAGCTAAGCCGCCGCGGCGGACCCACGGGAGCACAATACGCGCAGCCAAGTCGCCCGTGTGGAACAGCCGAAGGGCCTCACCGCCGCCCCATACCTGGTACCTGCAGCAGCTGCGCCGGCGGACGATACTCAGCTAAGCCGCCGCGGCGGACCCACAGGAGCACAATACGCGCAGCCAAGTCGCCCGCGCGGAACAGCCGAAGGGCCTCACCGCCGCCCCATACCCGGCACCTGCAGCAGCCGCGCCGGGGGACAGCTCAGCTAAGCCGCCGCGGCGGACCCACGGGAGCACAACACGCGCAGCCAAGTCGCCCGCGTGGAACAGCCGAAGGGCCTCACCGCCGCCCCATACCCGGCACCTGCAGCGGACACCCCGGAGAACGCCTCTTCTTGACCGGCTGCCGCGGAGTTCACTGCCACAAAAAAATAAAAATGCCGGAATGTCAAAATTTATCTTGACATTCCGCATTTTTTGCGTATAATAAATAATGCTTGTGGCGAACGTCAGAGGTACAAGCGAACGATAGCGGGTTTGTGTAATGGTAGCACACCGGACTCTGACTCCGTTTGTGAGGGTTCGAATCCTTCACCCGCTGCCAACGAAAATCGGTCAAATTCTTCGGAGTTTGACCGATTTTCGTTGTTTTTGACAGCTTAATCGCGGCAAATTGTGTGTATATTTACCACTTTATAAATGTCTACCCATAAAACTACCCATTCACTATTTTGATGATCGGGCCGGTGGGCTTGTCCTCCGGTGCGGTCAGGCCGCGGATGAACTCCTCCATTCTGGAGGAGCTTTCTTTTTTCATCCGGTCCGAGACGTGGCCGTAGACGTCCAGCGTGAAGGCTGCCGTGGCGTGACCGAGGTTGCCCTGCACGGTTTTGATGTCGTCTCCGTTCTCCAGGGAAACCATCGCGTAGGTGTGCCGCAGGTCGTGGACCCGGGCCTCCGGCGCGCCGATCTGCTCGGCCAGCTTCTTGAAGTGGACGCGCATGGTGCCGGGACTGATGTAGGAGCCGGTGATCGTGGTGAACACCAGACGGCACTTCGGCCTGGCGGCGTCCTTCCAGTCCTCCCAGCAGCTGCCTGAAACCCGCCGGTATTCCTCCTGCTTATCTTTCTGCGCCTGCAGGATCTCCATGACGTAGGGAGCCGGCATGATGGACCGGGCTCTGCCGTTCTTCGGAGAGGAAAAGCAGATGCCGCCGTCCTTCAAAGGCTTCTTCAGCAGCTGCTTTTCGATCAGGATCGTGCCGCGGCGGAAATTGACGCAATCCCAGGTCAGACCCAAAGCCTCAGACTCCCGCAAGCCGGTCAGGGCAACCAGCTTGATCAGGTTTCCGTAGTCCGGATCGTCGTCAGCAGCAATCAGCAGCTCCCGAAGCTGTTCGTCCGTCAGCGGTTTGATCACCGATTTTTCCTTCCTGGGCAGCACCGCTCCCGCGCAGGGATTCATGCGTACCAGATTGTCCATGACGGCCTGTCCCATCAGCTTGTTCAAAAGCCCGTGGACGTTGCGGATGGTTTTGGCACTGAGGCCCTTGCTGCCGTCCCGGGGCGCGTACAGCGCGTTGTAAAACCGCTGCACCCGGATGCGGTCCAGCTCGCACAGCCGCAGCTTCCCAAGATGCGGAAGGATATGCGCCTTGAAGATTGCGCGATAGTTCTTTACGGTGGCATATTTCTTGTCGAAGGTGTATTCCTCCAGCCAGCGCTCGACCCAAAGCTCCAGCGGCATCCTGGATGGCTCCAGATAGGAGCCGTTGTCGATTTCCGCAACCATTTGGTTCAGCTTTTGCCTGGCCTCGGATTGGGTTTTTCCGTATACAGATTTTACCAGCTGCTTTCCTGTTTCCGGGTCATATCCGGTGGTGGCGCGGGCTTCCCACAGCCCGTCCGTGCGTTTGCGAAGCGAGCCTGTGCCGGCTGCCCGCCTTGATTTTCCTGGCATGATACCTCTCTTTCTTCGAACCTGCAAAACGACTCTGCCGTTCCGTTTTGCTGTTTACATAATACCAAGATTTTTGAATAAGGCAAGCGTCAATTCTCGTTTCTCCTGCCAAAAATGAAACGTAGTTTTTGTACAGTTTGCTATATGGGCGGCACCCTTGCCCCCATGGGGTGCCGCCCGGCCGGATGGATCAGCAGGTCTGCTCCACCTGCGCGTTCATCCAGTTGATCAGCTTGTCCCGCGGTACGACCATGCGTTTGCCGATGTGCAAGGTGGGAAAGCCTTTCGCCCGCATGAGCTTGTAGGCGTTGGACCGGGAAATGCCGAGAATGCAGCCAACCTCTTCTGCAGACAGCGCGATGGGATATTCTTCAATGGTGCGATACGTAGACGTCATAGTGCAGTTCCTTTCCATGATCTGAAATTCAAACGCTTTTTCCGAATCGGGAAGCCGTTCCTTCCTTCCGTCCGAAACTGATTTCTGACTGAAGGAATGATTGTCCCTGAATCGTTTTTATTATATAGATATTACTTCCGTCTAAAATCCGTACTTCTCGAGGCTTGGCTGCTGTACTTGCCCAGGCTGAAATTCATACTTCCGGCGTATCGTTTCCGGAAATTCCCGCGTCCGGTTATTCGTACCCGGATTCTCCGGATCCGGGTTTCCCGAGTTCGGGTAAAAGCACCTCACCGTCCGGCCATGCCACGACGCCGGGATCGTCCATACATGTTCGCAGTTGGGTAAGCTCGTCTGCTTCGACTTCTGCGTTCTCACAGGGCTGCGTCGTCTCGTCAAAAAAGCGAGGATAGAGCCGGTTGGGTTTTCCGCAGCCCTGCCGTTTGATCTCCAACAGGCCGCTGTGCTGCAGCTCCCGCAGCGTGTCAACCGCCTTCTGCCGACCGCAATGCAGCAGCGCGACGGTCTCCTCAATCGTAAAGTAGATGTAGATTCGCCCCTGACTGTCGGCCCAGCCGTGCCGGCGGGAGAGCTCTGATCTTCGCAGAAGCATGGTGTAAAGGATCTTCCCCTCGTTGGTCAGCGGACGAAACGCCTCCTGCTCAAACAGGAAGCTCGGCAGCTGGGCGAAGTGCCGGACCTGCGCCGGTGCGCTGAGACTGAGATAGCGTGTGATGTGCCGGCTGTCACGGACTTTGTTTGTAATACGACTCATGGATAGCCTCCTTTCAGTTTCTGCTCGTCGAAAAACCGGGAAAAAGCCCCGGGGTATGCAAAGATACACCCCCTTCATTTCCAATGCTGAAAAAGCCTGATTTTTCAAGGGTTTTGAATCCTCTAAATCGGGAGAATGCCGGCTATGGCGTTGCCGTTCTCAAATGATTCTTGCCAACGCAGAGAGCATGTGCTACACTCCACTTCCTGCATTCACAGTTCCATACAACGCATGCAGTATGGAATTCACTTGTGTGGGCGCCGCGTTGATATCGTCCCTGCATCGCACTTGGACAATGCCTTGCGCGGAGCTTTCTCTTATGATTTGATTCTTTTTCCATAGTTCCTCCTGTGCTTCTGTGCGTCCATCTTTCGCTGGTGTACCTTTCCGCAGGCCGGGCAGTACTTTGCCCGGTTCGATCCGGGGACGAAGGCCTCGCCGCAGCCGGCGCGGCCTTTCGTCGGCTCACCCAGCAGCCGCAGCTCCAGCACCGGGTCCAGCGGCAGCACCGCATTCCGGAACCACTTGCACAGCAGCGAGCACGAGATCGTCTGCACGCAGACGCATCCCGCCCCGTCGTCCAGCGCAATGCACTCTCCGCAGTCGTAGTTGCAGCACTGCCGCACCAGCCTCCGTACCCGCGGCAGCTGCGCCTGGGTCAGCCGCTTGTAATTTTGAAACGCTCTTTCTTTCATCGCATCACTCCCTTCAGTATCTTTCGTGCATAAGCTTCCGATTATATTCCTCCTTTGCGTCGTCTGTCAGATGATGTGTTGAACCGGTTGCTTTTCGAACAGCAAGCAGGTATAATGGAAACAGAAAAACAGCGCACAGCGCGGGTAATTCAGTTGGTGACAAGATGAAAATCATCCTATCCAGAAAAGGCTTTGATGCTTCCAACGGCGGCTGCCCGAGTCCGATCCTGCCGGACGGTACTTTGCTGTCGATGCCGATCCCGTCCAACGACCGGGATACATACGAAGATCTGTTCTGGCAAGATGTCAATTACGCGGATCTGCTGCGGCAGCTCCGGCCGGGAAAAGCGTATTCACACTGTCATGTTGACCCCGACCTGCGGCCGGGCCTGCGCTCCGCTGAAGTGGAAGACTGGAAACCGGCCTTCGGGCAGACCGACGCCGCGCAGGGCGTTTTGAAAAATGCCGGCGTGGAAAAAGGCGATTTGTTTCTTTTCTTTGGCTGGTTCCGTCAGACGGAATGCGGACCGAACGGTTATCGCTTTGTCAGAAAATGCGGTGACTTCTTCCGATGCGCAGACCTTCATGTGATCTACGGTTATCTTCAGATCGGCGAAATCCTCACAGACCCGGAGAAGATCTCGGCGTACAGTTGGCACCCGCACGCTTCGGAAGCCTTCCTCAAAAACAAAGCAAACGCGCTCTATCTCCCGGCTGAGCGTCTGTCCTGGAACCCGGCGCTGCCCGGATACGGAACCCTGGATTATCGCGCAGACCGCATCCTCACGATGGAGAACATGCCGCGCGGCACCTGGACCGCAAAGCCGTTTCTGATGCCGGAGCACGTCTACGGAAACCGGAAAAATTCCGCAAACGGAGCAGGCCTGTACTACGCCGGAATCTGGCAGGAGCTTGTGGTTGAAGAATCGGACGGATTGCTTGACTGGGCAAAGCGCCTGATTGATTAAGGCAAACGCTATCCTGCGGAACGAAAGGCGGTGCATCATAAATTTGTTGGATTCTCCCAGCCAGGCATTGCAAAACCGGTGCACACACCGGTCGTGGCAATCCGTATTCCATTTCTTAAAAAGCGATTTTGCAAAAATCGCGCAGCTGTGCTACCGGCACATACAGGGTTTGGGGTCTGCCCCAACAAGTGAAAACCGCGCGTCCCGTTTCTTCGGGATTCGCGGTTTTTGGCATCTGGACGTCCAGATGCATCGCTTGCCGGAAATGGCAAGCAACGATTAGGATTGTAGGGACAAGCCTTGCTTGTCCGCGTTTGCGCAGCAAACAAACGCCCTCGGAGCAATTTCGTTGACTCCAAACGGAATTTGCTTCTGGCAAATCTTGACAAGGGCCGACTTGTTCGGTAAAATAAACCACGAAGAAGCTGAAGGGTGGTCATGCGCTGCGACCTACGCAGTAGCCGCTGCTGAACTGGAGGCTTCTTCATTTTTTGTGCATCGAATAAGTTAATCGATGTCCTTCGCAAGATTGACGACGGTGCAGCCGGGACGCACCTTTCGCATGATTCTGCCGGGGTTGCTGTTCTGCAAAACGGCGAAGCCGATCAGAAGGTCACAGCGCTTTGCCATGTATTCGTTGGCCCGCATGATGGCCAGCCTGCGCGGAACTGTCTCCATACCCGGAGGGTAAAAGCTCCCGTCAAACCCACCAGGTAGCACGAATGCTCGTGCTGACGGATGGTACGGCAGCAGCAAAACCAGCCGGATCTCCGGGTGCGCTTTCTTTGCCTCGGCAAGACAGCCTGCAGCCATTGTGTCAAAAGCCCCGTACTGTCCCACCACAAATTCCGTCACACCGTAGTCTGTGATCGCTGCTGCAATCGCTTTTTCCAGCTTTTCCCGAACCATAAACGGCGCATCCCGATGCCCGATCAGAAAACAGGTTTTCATCATATTGCCATCGCTTCCTCTCACTTCTTGAATAGGCAATATTGCCTATAACACTTTATCTCCATTATAGGCAATAATAGAGATAAGTCAAAGAGAAAGTGAGGCGAGACGAATTGATTTCCTATGCTCCTCTTTGGGAAACCATGAAGCGCTGCGGTGCAACCACCTATACGCTCCAGGTCAAGGGTCATATCAGCAGCTCCACAATTCGCCGCCTCAAGGCAAACGATTCCGTTTCAACGAACACGCTGGATGCACTCTGCACGATTCTGGATTGTAGACTGCAGGATATCATCGAGTACGTACCCGATCCGGGGTAGTCATACAATCCCGGCAAGCCGGGCAAACCTTATTTGGTTTTTTACAAAACTGTCTTTTTCCATCCCGGGAAAAGGACAGTTTTTTTCTGCCGCGCTTGTCGGGGGAACACAAATCCTTCATAACGGGCTCCCGCCCGGCTGCGCATTTCCCCGAAAACGATATTCTGTTGTCAAGATACATCTGCGAAACGACGGCACTGAGCTTTGTGGTTCTCGCAATCTTCGGAGCACAAACTCCGGACGGGGTTTGTCAATCCACGGCCTCACCTCCTTTCAAATCATGACGGATCACCGCGCAGCGTGTATGAAAGAACGCGGCGATCCGAGGCCGACACACAAAAAAAGAACCCCGACAGACAGATTGCTCCCTTGGGGGATCAATCTATCTGCCGGATTCCTAACGGTTCTGTGCCGAGTCCAATTCCCTGGTCAGATCTTTGCCACGGCAGCGGAGCTCTGAGCAATTCTCAGCCGAGTTCGGGTCTTCTCCTGCCGCGCAGTGATGTTCAGTTGTTTGTTTTCTCAGTTGGTGTCTGTTCCCGTCAGCAAAGAGCTTACTGCATTCATCACGTCAGAGAACGAAACGCTCTGCGCGTATGGAAACTGTTTTCTGTACTTTTCCCAAAGCGCCAAAAGCTCCGGGCTTTCCGAAAGCTCTTTCAGTATCCCGGATACGTCTGCAATCTGCTCTGTTGTTCCTCTGTGCGCGGAAGTCTCCTGCAGAGCTTTCCGGAACAAAGCCTTGTCGCAGTGCTGGGTTCTTGTAAGAATAAACACATCGTAGAAGTCTCTGGGCCGCGTATTGAAAACACCGCGCCGAAGGATGGTTTCTGCCTTTTCCGCAAGAATTGTCTCAACGTTGTATGACCAGAGTTCATAGGTTTGCTTCTCGTCAAAAACAGAGGGGAATCTGCGCTGCACTGCATGAGGTGTTATTACATCCCCGGTTGAAATATCAATGGTCAGCGGAGTCAAGATTGTTTCAAATCGCGCAGTCAGCGTCAGCCGGAAACCGCCGTAGATATCATCATCCCGTATTGGGGCAATCGTGCCGATTGTGAATGTTACATCGTCATCCATCGGTACCGCACAGATCCGGGTGACCGCGTCCACAATTGCCTCAGGCGTCAGAGGAAGGCTCTTCAGCGTTGCATCCAGGTCCATTGTGGCCCTCTTTTCCAGCCCGACGATTGCCGCGACCAGCATCCCGCCCTTGAGTACAAATTTGTCTTTGTATTCGGAAGCAGCCAGCCGTACCAGCAGCCTCTCAAACATAAAGTTTTGCAGAATTACCTGCGCAGGAATCTGCTTTTCTTTCGCCAGGTTGCGGATTCGTGCTTTGAGGCTCATGGCTTTGCTCATAGGATTACCTCCAGATACTGCCGCAAAATGCCTGCAACGTGCAGCTGCTTTGCGTAGAGATTCAGCCTGTTGAGGTCTTTTTTCGGATGCCTGGCGTACATGCGCAGGGCAGCCAGGAAGGTTTCGGTCCCGATTCTGCTGCGGCTCCGGGCAATGTCACACATTGTACGCTCCAGATCATAACAGGGGACATCATTTCCGAAGGGAGTTTTCCTGGTGGTTTCTCCGAGCCGGAACAGCTCAGGCTTGATATAGTAAATCTTACATTCCTCTTTCACAGACGTCGGAACAGCATGGCCGGATCGGACGGTCAGCGAATGCACAAACGGCGTCCGGTCAGAGATACCATGCAGAAACAATGCAGTCTCATGGGAAAAGATCAGCGCCTCGCTGTGCAGACTGATGGAAAGCAGCTCGTCCTGTATGTCGTCCGGCAGAATGTATTGGCCGCGGGCAATTCTCAGGAGCTTTCCCTGCAGGCACAATTTCGAAAGCATGGCCTTGGAAACCCCATTCTCCGCTGCAACACTGGTTTCAATGATTCCGCCGTGAGCCAGGGCAATCTGTGTCATGATATCCTCAAACTTCATGCAATCACCGCCTTGTTGACTTTCTCTATAATATTATATGCAATATTTATGAATTAGTCAACGAGTTTTCGGGACTATTTCAGAAAACACGGCAGAAGTTCAACAATACTTATGGGAATCTGCTTCGGGTCATGCTTGCACCGGACTGCCTGTATGCGTCGATGCGAAACCTGCGGATCGAGTTTTTAAGTCAGCGTTTTGTTCCGGTTCGCCTTCCTTTGTCGACGCAGCGTGGCGGCCTGCTTGTTGGCCTCTTTGATGTCCTGCGCGTCCTTCGCTTTCAGCGCGCCTTCGGTGGCCCCGGAATAGTAGATCGTCACCTGCTCGTAACAGACTTCAATGTCCAGCAGGTGTCTGCATTTGCGGCAAAAGGTCGTCATATGCGAGCCTTCCGCTGCCCGGCAGATCTTCGCCCCGCAGACCGGGCAGTGGATCAGAGACATCGTCTCCGACAACAGGCGCACAAGGGCTTCGGCCCCGGGATGCAGCAGCTGATATTTGGTTTCTTCCATTTCTCTGTTCCTCACCCGATGTCTTTGATGACTTTGGCGGCCACGCCTTGGATCGCAAAATCGTCGATGGGAAAGTAGATCTCCTCCATTTCCGAATTCTCCGGGTGCAGCCGGACCCGCCCCTTCTCTGGCTCCGGGTAATAGCGTTTGAGCGTGGACTCGGTTTGATTTCTGGTCAGTGCCAGGACCAGCTCGCCGGGCCAGGCGGTCTCCTGCTTGCGGAACAGAACCAGATCGCCGTCGTCAATTCCGGCTTCGATCATAGACTCGCCGTGTGCCCGCAGGAAAAAGAACGTGCCTCTGCCAAAGAGCGCCTCCGGCAGCCGGACGTAGTCCTCGATGTTCTCCTCTGCGAACAGAGGTGTGCCGCAGGCCACAGAGCCCAGGATCGGGACCTCGCTGCCGCGGTTGGCAAGCTGCCGCGTTGTGTAGACCCCGCGATGACCGCGGGACTCGACACGGCCTTCCTCTTCCATGCGCTTGAGATGATAGAACACGGTGGTCTTCCCGAGACCGAGCCCGTCCGCGATTTCCTGCATGGACGGGGCTGTGCCATGCCGGCTGCAGTAATCGTTGATGAAGCCCTCGATCTCGGCTGCCCGGGCCGCCGCAATGTCTTTTCGCTGCATAAAAAAGCTTCCTCCGTGCACGTGATGGAATAATTGTTCTATGAGCATCTTGAATATACATCACAGCCGCAGGGATGTCAATACCATTTTTGTCGCCTTCCCGGACCTGTCCAAAGATACGGACGCATCACCCGATGCTGCACAATCAGCCTTGACACGTTCCGCGCAGATGCGATAAAATGGACGTGGACCGGTATGCGTCTGCGCAGCGGTCTGCGCGCAAGGTTTCACGCCTCGTTATACTCCAGTCCAGGATACCCTGATATGTTCGGGGTATCACAGTCTTGGTATGGCCTTGCGCCTGAGGTGTGACGAACAAAAAGTTGAAAACCCAACTGACAGGAGAATGCCTATGACACCGGATTGGAAGCTGCGGGAGCTGCAGCCGTCGCAGTTTTATATTTCTGAGAAAAAGCTCTGGGACGTCGAACGCTGGTTCGACCCGGGGGACCTTTCCGCCTTCCCGCCGATCCCGGTCAAGGTATTAGGCGGCATCCCCGTCATGACGGACGGACATACCCGGGCGGTTGCGGCGCTGCGGGCAGGCCTGGACGCCGTTCCGCTGGCTGCGGAGGAGGACGAGCTTGATTGGGAAATGTACCGCCGGTGCGTGGCGGCCTGCAGGCAGCGCGGGGTCTTCTCTCCGGCCGACCTGCTGTCTCGAATCATTTCGGAGGAAGCCTACGCGGAAAAATGGGACCGCTGGTGCGACGTCATGCAGGCGGAGGTCCTGGCGCGCCGCGCAGAACAGAACAGAAAACCGTGAAAAAAACCGCCGGGGTGCACGATCAATTTCGCGCACCCCGGCGGTTTGCAGCTTTTCAGGTGTACTTCGGATCGTAAAATCCAGATGATGCTGAGGTAGATTCCCAAATGCTGGCTCTCATAACCCAACCGCGCATCGTGCCGGTTCACCAACCGTCCAATGGATGTCCTGGACCGGTCTCCATGCAGAGTATCGTCTCACACAGCGCGTCGGATAACCGATTGAGAATCTGTTGCTTCTTGCCTTCCCTGCATGCCATGTCAGCCCTTCTTTCCCGGCGCACAGGCGTCGGCGGTACGGCCCCTGGCCTCGTCAAAGCGCTCCAATACCGCCCGCAGATCCTCGGGAATCCGGGCCTTGCACTCGGCCTCATAGAGCAGTGGAACGCCGTACATAGCCTCGGCCATGCTGCCGGCGATGCAGGTCAACGTGTCGCAGTCGCCGCCAAGGGACACAGCCGTGCGGATTACGTCCTCGAAGTCCGTCCCCTCCAGAAAGGCGGTGATAGCCTCCGGGACGGTCTGCTGGCAGGTTTCCACATGGTGGTAGCCCGGGCGGATCTCATTGCAGGTTCTGGAGAGATCGTAGCCGAATTCCCGGACGATGTACTCCTTGATCTCTTCCTTGCTGCTGCCGTGCCGGGCCAGCCAGATGGCGGCGGCCACGCTCTCGGCACCCTTGACGCCCTCCGGGTGGTTGTGGGTGACCTCCGCTGTCCAGCGGGCTGCCTGCCGGGTTTCATCAAGCGTGTCATAGAGCCAGCCTGCCGCCGCCACCCGCATGGCGGAGCCGTTGCCGAAGCTGCCGTAGGGCTTGGGGTTCTTCATCCGCAGCCAGTGCCAGAACATCCCGCCGTAGCCTGCGTTGGGGTAACGATGGCCCCACTTCTGCATGGACCGCACTAGGGCTGCCTTGACCTGGACCTCCGTGCCGCCCATGCTGTCCAGCAGGGCCTCGGCCACTGCAAGGGTCATCACGCTGTCGTCGGTGAACCGGCTCTTCTCTGTAAACATGGGAAAGTCCTTCGTCTTGTTGCCCCGGTCAAACTCATAGGGCGCGCCGATCATATCTCCTAAAATTGCTCCGTACATAATGCGTGACCTCCTTG
>CADBKF010000010.1:10701-59022 GCA_902795195.1 Oscillospiraceae bacterium | reverse complement strand
GACGCCCCGCTTTTCTGTTTTCGAGAGTAGTGCCGGGGCGTCGAGGACGCCGCCCCCTACGTTTATCTCTGCACTCTGGCGTTGCCCTTGTAGATGTCCCAGACCTGCTTTTCGTCGGCAGGCTCGGCGTAGTCGTTCAGGCTCGAGGCCGCCAGCACGCCGCTGGCCCAGCCGAACTGCAGCCACTTGTCGGGGGTCCAGCCCTGCAGCACGCCGTAGAGCAGGCCGCCGGAGAAGCCGTCGCCGCCGCCGATGCGGTCCATGACCTGGATGGGACGGGGCTCTTCGACATACCACTGGCCGTCCGCCCAGAGGATGGCGCCCCAGAGGTGCTCGTTGGCGCTCACGACCTGGCGCAGCGTGGTGGCGTAGGCGCGGGCGTTGGGGTACTTTTCGCGGACCTGGTCGATCATGGCCTGGAAGCGCTCGATCTTGGAGCCGAGCTCCTTGCCGCCGGCCTCGGGGCCCTGGAAGCCCAGGCAGAGCTGGAAGTCCTCCTCGTTGCCGACCAGGATGTCGGCCACGGAGGCGATCTCGTGGAAGGCCTTGCTGAGCTCCTCCTCGCGGCCCTTCCAGAAGGAGGCGCGGTAGTTGAGGTCGAAGCTGACGAGCGTGCCGTACTGCTTGGCGGCCTTGGCGACCTCCAGGCAGCAGCGGGTGGTGTCCTCGCTCATGGCGGCGATCAGGCCGGACAGATGCAGGATGCCGACGCCCTCCTGGCCGAAGATGCGGTCGAGGTCGAAATCGGAGGCCTGCAGGGTTCTGCCGACCTCACCGGCGCGGTCGTTCCACACGCGGGGCGCGCGCAGGCCGAAGCCGGAGTCGGCGATGTTGAACTGGTGGCGATAGCCCCAGGGGCCGCCCTGGGCAACTTCCTTGCCCTCAAAGCGGATGTTGCGGGCGCGCAGCTGGCGCTTGATGAAGTCGGCCATGGGGGAGCCTTCGACAAATTTGGTCAGAACCAGGCACTCGTTGCCGAGAGAGGAGGCGATGTTGAGCACGTTGCTCTCGGCGGAGGTGGCCTGCAGATAGAACAGGTTGCTGTTCTGCACCGCCATGCGGTTTTCCGGCGTGATGCGCAGACCCATGGAGGTCACGGTAGCGATGGCATATTTTTTCGTCATAATAACTCCTTTTTTAAGGGGGCGGCGTCCTCGACGCCCCGCTTTTCTGTTTTCGGGAGTTGTGCCGGGGCGTCGAGGACGCCGCCCCCTACAGATTACACGCCGCTGTAGGCGGAGAAGCCGCCGTCGATGGGCAGGGTCACGCCGGTGATGAAGCTGGCAGCGTCGTTGTTGAGCAGGAACAGCACAGCGCCGGAGAGCTCCTTCTCGGAGTCGCCGAAGCGGCCCATCGGGGTCGCAGCCAGGATCTTGCCGGTGCGGGCGGTCGGGGTGCCGTCGGGGTTGAACAGCAGCGCCGCGTTCTGCTTGGTGGCGAAGAAGCCGGGAGCGATCGCGTTCACGCGGATGCCCACGTGGGAGAAGTGCACGGCCAGCCACTGGGTGAAGTTGGAGATGGCAGCCTTGGCGCCGGAGTAGGCGGGGATCTTGGTGAGCGGGGTGTAGGCGTTCATGGAGCTGATGTTGAGGATGTTGCAGCCCTCACGGCCCACCATCTGGCGGGCAAAGGCCTGGGTGGGGATCAGGGTGCCCAGGAAGTTCAGGCTGAAGACGAACTCCACGCCGGACTTGTCGAGATCAAAGAAGCTCTTGGTGTCGGCGTCGATGTCGCCGTCCTCGTAGTATTCCTTGTCGGTGGTGGCGCGGGGGTTGTTGCCGCCGGCGCCGTTGAGCAGGATGTCGCAGGGGCCCAGGTCCTTGCAGACCTCGTCGGCCACGGCGTAGCAGATGTCCTTGTCGAGCACGTTGCAGCTGTAGGCCTTGGCGCAGCCGCCCTCGGCCACGATCTCGTCGGCGAACTTGCTGGCGGCTTCAAAGTTGAGGTCCAGCAGGGCGACCTTTGCGCCGGCTCTGGCCAGCACCTTGGCAAACGCGGAGCACAGCACGCCGCCGGCGCCGGTAACGACTGCGACCTTTCCGGTCAGATTGGTATTGAGCACGTTATTCTGCATTTTTCATACCTCATTTTGTAAAAGTTGTGGTGGATGGATTTCACATGGACGGTTGTTTGTTTTCCTAAGGAAATCATATCCAATTTTCGCAGGAGATTCGATTGATTATCTTGCGGCGAACATTGCAAAAGTTGCTGTTTTGATTTAGGGGTCAGGGGTCAGGGATCAGGGGTTAGGGAAGAGGGAATAGTGAATAGGGAATAGGGATCAGGGATCAGGGGTCAGGGAATAGTGAATAGTGAATAGGGGATAGGGGTTAGGAGTGAGTTGACAGTTGAAAGTGGAAAGTGGAGAGTGTAGGGACAAGCCTTGCTTGTCCGGCGACGAGGAGGCGTAGAGCAGGAAGAGAGAAGTTAGGAGAGAGGAGCGAGGAGTGAGTTGAAAGTGGACAGCGGATAGTGGAGAGTGTAGGGACAAGCCTTGCTTGTCCGGCGACGTGGAGGCGTAGAGCAGGAAGAGAGGAGTTATTCTCGACCCTGTCATTGCGAACCAGTCTGCGGACTGGTTTGCAATGACAGCCTTGGAGACTTTCCTGCCCTTTCCGGGGCCGCTGCTGATCGAAAAGCCATTTTACCGGCCAAATCATTCGATCCATCCCGAAGGGATACCGAAACTTTCCACTTTCCACTTTCCACTGTCAACTTTCAACTGCTCTTGCATCAATTTCGGTAAAATTTTATTTCGGGGGATGCTTTTATGCAGGCTTTATGTTATAATAAGAAAAATGAACAAAAACGGAGGTATTTTGTATGCTGGACATTCAAAAAACCGTGGATGCGGGAAAGGCGGAGCTTGCGCTGATCGGCAGGCTCGACACCGTGAGCGCCCCGCAGCTGGAGGGCGAGCTGCAGGCGCTGCTGCCCGGCCTGTCGGAGCTGACCCTGGATCTAAAGCAGCTCGACTACATCTCCTCCGCCGGTCTGCGGGTGCTGCTCTCGACCCACAAGACGATGCTTCGGCAGGGGAAGATGACCGTGAAGAACCCCAACGAGGTCGTCGCCGAGATTTTCGACGTCACGGGCTTTTCCGGCATCCTCAATCTGCAATGAGGCGCGCCGGACACACGCTTTGCAGGAAGGAGGCAGCGCCGTGAAGGAACTGACCGTCGGGGCAAGCTTCGATCAGATCGAGGTCGTGACCGACTTTGTCAACGAAACGCTTAGAGCCCTGGGCTGCTCCGTGCGGGCAAGACTGCAGCTCGATGTGGCGATCGACGAGATCATGAGCAACATCGTCCGCTACGCCTACAGCCCCGGAACAGGCAGCGTCACCGTGCGCCTGGAAGCACTCGAGAACCCGACTGCCGTCCGGCTGAGCTTCATCGACCGCGGGGTGCCCTATGACCCGTTTACGGCCAAGCAGCCGGACGTCAGCGCCCCGGCAGAGGAGCGGGCCGTGGGCGGCCTGGGCATCTACCTGGTCCGCAAGACCATGGACGAGGTGCGCTATGAGTATCTGGACGGGCAGAACATTCTGCACATCACAAAAAGGATTTGACTATGACAGTATTTGAAGAAGCGGCAAAATTTGCCATCGACGCCCATGCCGGCATGGTGCGGCGGCGCCAGTCGGTGCCCTACATTGTCCACCCGATGGAGGTGGCGGTGATCTGCGCCGCCATGACCTCCGACCCGGAGGTGCTGGCTGCCGCCATGCTCCACGACACGGTGGAGGACGCCGGCATCCGCCCCGAGGAGATCGAAGCCAGATTCGGCCCGCGCGTGGCCCTGCTGGTTGCCTCGGAGACCGAGGACAAGCGGCCCAAGCTGCCGCCCGAGCAGAGCTGGCGCATCCGCAAGGAGGAATCCCTGCAGGTCCTGGCAGCGGCCGAGGACCCCGGCGTCCGGATCCTGTGGCTCGGCGACAAGCTTGCCAACATCCGTTCCTTCCACCGGGCCTGGCGCGTCAGCGGCCATGCCATCTGGAAGGATTTCAATCAAAAGGACCCGGCCCAGCAGGCCTGGTATTACCGCAGCATTGTGGAGCTGCTCCGCCCGCTGGAGGGCTTTGCGGCCTGGCAGGAGCTCAAAACCGATGTCGAAGAGATTTTTGAAGGAGTCTAAGCATGAAATATCAGTTGGAAAATAACGTTCTGACCCTCTGGCTTGAGGGCCGCATCGACTCGGCCAATGCCCCGGAGATCGAAAATGAGCTCAATGCGCTGCGCAGCGCCAACCCGGCCGGCAGCCTGGTGCTCGACTGTGAGCGGCTGGAGTACATCTCCAGCGCCGGCCTGCGCATCATCCTGCGGGCGAAGAAGGCCGTGCCGGACACCAAGCTTGTAAACGTCTCCGGCGATGTGTACGAGATCCTCGATATGACGGGCTTCACCGAAATGATGGAGATCCACAAGGCCTACCGGGTCATCTCGGTGGAGGGCTGCGAGGTCATCGGTCAGGGCGCCAACGGCAAGGTCTACCGCATCGACCGCGACACCGTCGTCAAGGCCTATCTCAACCCCGACGCGCTGGCCGACATCCACAAGGAGCGGGAGCTGGCCCGCACGGCGTTTGTGCTGGGCGTGCCCACCGCGATCCCCTACGACGTGGTGCGCATCGAGAGCGGCGGCTACGGCTCGGTGTTTGAGCTGCTCAACGCCACGAACTTTGCCAAGCTGCTCATCCGCGGCGAGAAAACCGTGGACGAGGTGGCGAAAATGAGCATCGACCTGCTCAAGATCATCCACAGCACCGAGGTCAAGCCGGAGGCCATGCCCTCGATGAAGCAGGTCGCCCTGGGCTGGGTGGACTACCTCAAGTCGCATCTGCCCTCGGACCAGTATCTGAAGCTGCGCGCGCTGGTCCAGGCCGTGCCCGAGGACAACCACATGATGCACGGCGACTACCACATCAAAAACATCACCCGCCAGGGCGAGGAAAATCTGATCCTGGACATGGACACCCTCTGCCACGGCAACCCCGTGTTCGAGCTGGCCTCCATGTACAACGCCTACATCGGCTTCTCTGAGCTCGACCACAGCATCACCAAGAACTTTTTGGGCATCGAGCACGAAACCGCGGTGGAGTTCTGGAAGAAGTCGCTGCAGCTCTACTTTGCCGGCCACAGCGAGGCGCAGATCCGCGCCAACGAGGAGAAGGCGATGCTTCTGGGCTATACCCGCCTGCTGCGCCGCCGTCTGCGCCGCGGCGGCATGGAAACCGAGGAGGGACGCCGCGAGATCGCCTGCTACAAGGCCCACATCGCTGAGCTGCTCGGGCGCGTGGACAAGCTGGCGGTTGGGTAGTGGTCAGTGGCGAGTGGATAGTGGCTAGTGGTCAGTTGCTAGTGGCTAGTGGATAGTTGACAGTGGAAAGTGGAAAGTGTTCAGTGAAGTGGATGCCGTTGCTGATCTGTAGTTCACACACGACCGCAGTTCGAGCATGATCCCCAGTTCGTGCATGATCCGCGGTTCGTGCATGATCCGCGGTTCGAGCATGATCCGCGGTTCGAGCATGATCCGCGGTTCGAGCATGATCCGTGGTTCGAGCATGATCCGCGGTTCGAGCATGATCCGCAGTTCGTGCATGATCTGGAGTCCGATCATGTCATCCTGAGCGAGCGAAGCGAGTCGAAGGATCTCAACCCCCGTGCGGGGCAGATCCCTCGACTCGCTTCGCTCGTTATCATCATGACAGGTCCATCGACGGACCCCGTAAAACAAAACACACAACAAACGTATCGCAGGGCGGCCGGCGCCGGCCCTACGGGAGCAGTGCAGCTCAAACCCTACCGTAGTGGCCGATGCCCACATCGGCCATAAAGGTGCAATGCGCAGCGATGGCTTATGGCCGATGTGGGCATACCCATAAAGGGCACGCAGTCGGCCACTACGGGCGCATCCCGTGTCGGCGGGCGAGCACTGCTCGCCCCTGCGGCGCGGGGCTGCCCGGTGCTGTTGTAGGGGACGGCGTCCTCGACGTCCCGGCATTCGGCACGAATGCATTCGCCGCAAGGCGAATCCGTTGGCATTGGCTGCCGGACAACGGCCCCATCAAGGCGCCGGCCCGTACAGGTGCAGTGCGAGGTGCGCCCAGCCGGGCGACGGATCGATTGTCCCTTCGGGTATCATCGATCCCTACGGGTTGCGGTGCAAATCGGGACACGGACGGGAGACCCGTCCCCTACGGGCGCATCTCGCATCGGCGGGACGTCGAGGACGCCGTCCCCTACGGACGCATCCCGTGTCGGCGGGACGACGGGCGCATCCCGTGTCGGCGGGCGAGCACTGCTCGCCCCTGCGGCGCGGGGCTGCCCGGTGCTGATGTAGGGGACGGCGTCCTCGACGTCCCGGCATTCGGCACGAATGCATTCGCCGCAAGGCAAATCCGTTGACATTGGCTGCCGGACAACGGGCCATCAAGGCGCCGGCCCGTACAGGTGCAGTGCGAGGTGCGCCCTCCCGGGCGACGGATCGATTGTCCCTTCGGGTATCATCGATCCCTACGGGGTGCGGGCCAAATCGGGACACGGACGGGAGACCCGTCCGCTACAGGCACATCCCGCATCGGCGGGACTTCGAGGACGCCGTCCCCTACAGGCGCATCCCGTGTCGGCGGGACGTCGAGGACGCCGTCCCCTACGGGCGCATCCCGTGTCGGCGGGACGTCGAGGACGCCGTCCCCTACGGGCGTATCCCGTGTCGGCGGGCGAGCACTGCTCGCCCCTACGTCTCCTATTGCCTATTGCCTGTTCCCTATTGCCTGTAAACGCTTTCCACTTTCCACTGTCAACTGTCCACTGACTTACCGCTTTTTCTTGAATATGGCCCCCAGCACGTCGGTCTGCTTGGTGGTGCCCTTGCGGATGCCGAGGATCGACGGGCCGTGGCAGAGCAGGGCCAGCAGCGCCATGACGCCCCCGAGGATCGCAGCCTCGTTCTGCCCCAGCGCCAGCATGATGCCGGCGAACAGCAGCGGAATGACCGGCCCGGCGATGCACAGATACTTCGTGGCAAACACGATCAGCATGCCCACGATGCAGGACAGCAGGCCCCAGAGGGGCGAATAGAGCACAATGGCCGCGCAGGAGGTCGCCACGCCCTTGCCGCCGCGGAAGCCGCGCCAGACCGGGAAGTCGTGCCCCAGCGTGCAGCCGAGGCCGGCATAGAGCGTCACGATCCAGCCGCTTTCCCGGAACAGCAGCCAGGAGAGCAGCATCGCAAGGATGCACTTGCCCAGATCGCCCGCCAGCACGATCAGCCCGGGCTTGAGCCCGAGCGCGTCCATGATGTTGGCCATGCCGGGATTGCCGGTGTTGCCGACCTCCGAGACCGGCTTTCCGGCATAGTGCCGCGCCACCGGCACCGCCGTGAGAAAACAGCCGAAGACATATCCGATGAGCCCGCTGAGCAGCTTCGGCGTCATTGTGAGCGCCCCCTTGACAAAGTCGTTTTGTTGCCGGAAGACGGGATTTGAGGAATTGAAAGTGGAAAGTGTAAAGTGGAAAATGGAGGTATATTTCAAATTTTCAATTTGAAATATCAATTCAAATCCATCCCGGAGGGATACCGAAACTTTCCACTTTCCACTGTCAACTGTCCACTGGATGCCGGCGTGTCAGCAACTGCATCCCTGCAATTCCAGTATAAGGAATGGGCCCGGGCTTGTCAATGATATTCCGATACCGGATGCGACAATTTTTGCCGCAGTTTTCGCAAAGTGCGATCTGCAAAAACGCCCCCGCGGGAGACTGCGATTGCTCGCAGCCTCCCGCGGGGGTCATTTCACGTGTTAAGGAGAACGTGTCAATTTTGCAGTTATCTTGCGCAGAAGGCGCGGATGTTGCTGGGGTTCTCCACGCGCTCGAGCTCGGTCTCGCCGTCCAGGACCAGCAGGGTCGGGGCCTGGCGCACGCCGTACGTTCTGGCGGGCTCGGGGTTCTGGTCGACCACCACGGTCTCATATTCGATGCCGGCGTCGGCCAGGAACTTCTTGGCCATCACGCACTTCGGGCAGGTGGAGGTGGTGAAGAGCACCAGCCGTTTGCCGTTTTCAGTCTCAGAAGCTGCAGCCGCAGCCGGAGCGGCAGCGTCCGCCTTGGCCGCCGTGGTCACCTCAGCCGCGCCGAAGTGCTTCTGCATGGAGCCGACGGCGTCGTAGGTCACGCGGTCCTTGAACTCCTGGGCCTTGCCGTCGTTCCAGTTCTGCACCGGGCGATAGTAGCCGGTGATGCGGGAGTAGACCTCGGTCTTCTTGCCGCAGTGCGGGCAGGTGTACTGCTCGCCGACGAGGTAGCCGTGATCCGGGCAGACCGAGTAGGTCGGGGACATCGTGTAGTAGGGCAGCTTGTAGTTCTCGGCGATCTTGCGCACGAGGTTGGCCGCGGCCTTCCAGTCGGGCAGCTTCTCGCCCAGGAAGGCGTGGAACACGGTGCCGGAGGTGTAGAGCGTCTGCAGCTCGTCCTGGATGTCGAGCGCGGAGAACACATCCTCGGTGTAGCCCACGGGCAGGTGGGAGGAGTTGGTGTAGTAGGGCGTGCCGTTCATGTTGGCGGTGATGATGTCGGGGAAGTCCTTCTTGTCGTGCTTGGCAAAGCGGTAGGTGGTGGACTCCGCCGGGGTCGCCTCGAGGTTGTAGAGGTCGCCGTACATCTCCTGGTAGTCGGACAGGCGCTCGCGCATGTGGTTGAGGACCTCCTGCGAGAACTTCACGGTCTCGGGATGGGTCATATCTTTGCGCAGCCACTTGGCGTTCAGGCCGACCTCGTTCATGCCGATCAGGCCGATCGTGGAGAAGTGGTTGGCGAAGGTGCCGAGGTAGCGCTTGGTGTAGGGATACAGGCCGCCCTCGAGGAGCTTGGTGATGACGTCGCGCTTGATCTTCAGAGAGCGGGCTGCGATGTCCATGAGCTTGTCGAGCCGCTTGTAGAAGTCGGCCTCGTCCTTGGCCTGGTAGGCGATGCGCGGCATGTTGATGGTCACGACGCCCACAGAGCCGGTGGACTCGCCGCTGCCGAAGAAGCCGCCGGACTTCTTGCGCAGCTCGCGCAGGTCCAGACGCAGGCGGCAGCACATGGAGCGGATGTCGGAGGGCTCCATGTCGGAGTTGACGTAGTTGGAGAAGTAGGGCGTGCCGTACTTGGCGGTCATCTCAAAGAGCAGCTTGTTGTTCTCGGTCTCGGACCAGTCGAACTCCTTGGTGATGGAGTAGGTGGGGATCGGGTACTGGAAGCCGCGGCCGTTGGCGTCGCCCTCGATCATGGTCTCGATGAACGCCTTGTTGACCATGTCCATTTCCTTCTTGCAGTCCTTGTACTTGAAGGGCATCTCCTTGCCGCCGACGATCGCGGGCAGCTCGGCCAGGTCGTTCGGCACGGTCCAGTCCAGGGTGATGTTGGAGAACGGCGCCTGCGTGCCCCAGCGGGACGGAGTGTTCACACCGTAGATGAAGCTCTCGATGCACTTTTTGACCTGGTCGTAAGTCAGGTTGTCCACCTTGACGAAGGGGGCCAGGTAGGTGTCGAAGCTGGAGAACGCCTGGGCGCCGGCCCATTCGTTCTGCATGATGCCCAGGAAGTTGACCATCTGGTTGCAGAGGCTGGACAGGTGCTTGGCGGGCGCGGAGGTGATCTTGCCGGTCACGCCGCCGAGACCCTCCTGGATCAGCTGCTTCAGGCTCCAGCCGGCGCAGTAGCCGGTGAGCATGGACATGTCGTGGATGTGGAAGTCGCAGTTGCGGTGCGCCTTGGCGATCTCGTCGTCGTAGATCTCGCTCAGCCAGTAGTTGGCGGTGATGGCGCCGGAGTTGGACAGGATCAGGCCGCCCACGGAGTAGGTGACGGTGGAGTTTTCCTTCACGCGCCAGTCGGTGACGCGCAGATACTGGTCGACGATGCTCTTGTAGTCGAGCATGGTGTTCGACACGTTGCGCAGCTTTTCGCGCTGGCGGCGGTAGAGGATATAGGCCTTGGCCACGTCCTCGTAGCCGGCGCGGCCCAGAACCGCCTCGACGCTGTCCTGAATGTCCTCGACGGCGATCTTACTGTCCTTGATCTTCTTCTCAAAGTCCGCGGTGACCTTGAGGGCGAGGAAGTCGATGGTGTCCTCGTTGTACTGCTTGTCCAGCGCGTCAAACGCCTTCTTGATCGCAGTGGAAATCTTGCTGATGTCAAAATCAACGACCTTGTCGTTTCTCTTTACAACCTGATACATTGCTATTTCACAACTCCTTATTTATGTCTGAAACTTTCTGATGTCGTTTTCCTGTTCTTTTTCACAAAAAATAGTTTTTTGTGAAAAAGAACCCATGGCCGCGCTCCGCTGCATCACTGTCCCCGGAGCTGCGCGGCAGGCACATACGCCTGCACGGCGGCAAGGCACGCGGCGGTTTTTTCCTTCGACGCGGCGTGGTATTGTGCCTCGCCGCCCAGAATGTCGCCGGAATCGACGAACTGCTGGATGAAGTAGCGCGGCGCGCCCTGGATCCACTGGCCGATCCTGGCAAAATCCGCCGGCTCGTGCAGCTCGTCGACCAGTGTGGTGCGGAATTCGTAGTCCACGCGCCTTTCCAGCAGCAGCCGGACGGTCTCGTCGACCTTGGCAAGCAGCGCCGGCTTCCCGTCATTGCGAGCCGGTCCGCAGACTGGCGTGGCAATCCGTTCGCCCTGCTGCGGCTCGCCATTGCTCTGAGCGTCGGGACGAGCCGTGCTCGTCCGCGGACAAGCGGGGCTTGTCCCTACATTCGTTGATTCCGGGCTGCCTGCGCCGAGGCCGGCCGTGAGGGCGTACTTTTCCGGGCTGTTTTTGATGTCCACGGCCACGTAGTCCACCAGGCCCTCGTCGATGATCGCCGCCAGGCGCTCCGGGAAGGCGCCGTTGGTGTCGAGTTTCACCGCGTAGCCGAGGCTGCGGATGCGCCGGATGAAGTCCGCCGCGTCCGGGTGGAGCAGCGGCTCGCCGCCGGTGATCGCCACGCCGTCGAGCAGACCCTGCCGCTTTTGGAGGAAGCGGAAGAAGTCCTCCAGCGGGTATTCCGCGGTCGCCTCGCGCGCAGCCGCAGGGGCGGCAAGCTGCTGTTCGCTGCCCGGGCCGGTTTCAGACGCAGCCGCAGCGGCGCTTCCGCCGACCACCACCAGCGGTGTGTTGTGGCAGAAGGGGCAGCGGAAGTTGCAGCCGAGCGTGAACACCGTGCAGGCCACGCGCCCGGGAAAGTCCAGAAGCGTCATTTTTTGCAGTCCGCCAAGCCGCATGTCCGTCCCTCCTATGGATAAGCATGTGGATAATCTATGAAGATATGTGGAATATTTTGTGGATGTAACCACTTTGTTACCACAATATCTTGTGTCCGGAACATAGAATACCGCGGAATGCTGTTTTTGTCAAGCCCAAGTTTTCCAATTCACCGTTTTTCGCGCAATTATTTTTCCCCCGAAATCCCGCAGGGATGCAAGCTCCCCGTAGGGATCGATTATGCCCGAAGGGACAATCGATCCGCCACCCGGCAGCGGAAAAGGGCAGGCCGCACCGTAGGGGCGAGCAGTGCTCGCCCGCTGTCCTGTGCCGCACCCCGTAGGGATCGATTATGCCCGAAGGGACAATCGATCCGCCGCCCGGCAGCGGAAAAGGGCAGTATGCACCGTAGGGGCGAGCAGTGCTCGCCCGCAGGCTCACCTCACGGATTCGCCTGTCGGCGAATGCATTCGTTCCGAATGCCGGGACGTCGGGGACGCCGTCCCCTACGGCGGGAACGGGCAGGCCGCACCGTAGGGGCGAGCAGCGCTCGCCCGCTGTCCTGTGCCGCACCCCGTAGGGATCGATTATGCTCGAAGGGACAATCGATCCGCCGCCCACAGGGCGGAACCCGTCGGAAAAAACCGCGCCCGCAGTGGCCGACTGCGTGCCCTTTATGGGTATGCCCACATACTTCGTGACTCTTCGAGTTCGGCCAAAGAACTGCGATGCGCAACGATGCCTTATGGCCGATGTGGGCATCGGCCACTACGGTATCTCTCGTGCTGCATCGCACCGTAGGGGCGAGCAGCGCTCGCCGGCAGGCCCGCCTCACGGATTCGCCTGCCGGCGAATGCATTCGTTCCGAATGCCGGGACGTCGGGGACGCCGTCCCCTACGGCGGAAAAGGGCAGTCTGCACCGTAGGGGCGAGCAGTGCTCGCCCGCGGGCCCGGACCGCGCCGGCAGCAGCATATCTTGTAGCAGCAACATATCTTGTCAAAAACTTTCCTCATGTCATTCTGAGCGCAGCGAAGAATCTACTCTGTCCCGCAATTATGCCGCAATTTAGATTCTTCGCTGCGCTCAGAATGACATTTCCGGGTTTTGCGCGAAAACCGTAGGGGCCGGCGTCTCGACGGCCCGCCGATGCGGAACGTACCCGTAGGGGCGGCAATCTGCCGCCCGCTGGCCTGTCCCATAATTCGCCTGTCGGCGAATGCATTCGTTCCGAATGCCGGGACGTCGGGGACGCCGTCCCCTACAGCAATGATATGAGAATATGATCCCAACAGGGGCCGCTTCCGAAGAAGCGGCCCCTGTTGGGATCATATAAATGCTTTTTAGATGTTGCGAATCTCAGATCACATACCTTATGGCATCATTCGCCAAAGTAGGCCTTGGCGGCTTGGCCGTAGCGATAGATCGCCTTGACGACGTTCACGAGCGTGGCCTCGGAGTTCGCATTGCCCAGCACCTTTGCAACGTAGGTGTAGACGCTGTAGTTCCCCACCGTCGCGGTCTCGCCGTTCCAGCTCAGGGTGAAGGTATGGCCCTCGTCGAGGTTTCTCGCGTGGATGTCGGCAAGGTCCACATAGTAGTACTTGCCGGTGCCATAGTGCTCAGGATTCACAGACTGGCCGTCAACCGTCGCGCTCACGGGCAAATCCTCGGACACCGTGCCGTTGACCTTGAAGTACACGCGGATGACCGTGCCGCTGCGCATCAGCACGCTCGCGCCGTAGTAGGTCACATTGGTGCCGTTGCTCACGGTCGGGTTATAGGCGTTGCCCAGCGCGTCCGCCGTCACAGCATCGAACAGATCGGTGGTTTCGTTCACTTTGTGATAGGTGTTTGCCAGCATCGTATCATACTGGTAGTTCTGCTGCAGCTGCGCGTAGTGACCGTAGTCGTACATCGTCTTGCAGAGCTCGACGTGCGCATCGGTGTAGGTGCCGTCTTCCGCTTCGATGACCTGCGTCAGATAGTCCGCAACGCTGCGGTCGATGGAGGACACGATCTTGCCGGTGACCAGGAAGTCAAGCTGGTTACCGCTGCCGTCAAACAGCGTCAGCGTGACCTTGGTGTTCATGTTCTTGGCGGGCATCGACACCGGGAAGGCACGCGCGCCGTTCTTCTGCTCCGCTGCGGAGAACCGGACGGTCTCAGTCTTTGCTACGCCGCTCATGCTGTAGCTGAGCACGGCGTACATGTCGGGATCGGCGGTCAGCATCTGTTCCGGAACGAACACGTAGTAGTTGAGGTCGATCATGCCGTTCAGGCTCAGGCTGTAGCCGGTCAGGCTGAGCACTTCCCTGGTCTGCGTGGTAAAGGCCGGGTTCGTGAAGCTTGCGGTGTAGCCGGTGGCGCCGACCGCTGCCGTGACCGTCTCGGTCTCCACGTGGCTCTCGTCGTTCGCGCAGACGCGGGTCGCGGTGCAGGTCCAGCCGTCGTCGGTTTCGGCCCACTCGTAGGTGGGCTCGCCCCAGGCATGGCCGAGGGCGGGGGTCTCTTCCTGGACCCTGGTCTCGCCGGTGAACATGCCAGTGTAGGTCGTATAGCCGCCATCCGTGCAGGTGGGCGCGGTGACCACGCCGGGGGCGGGCCAGAGATCGTCGCCCTTGGAGCACTGCAGGTCGTTGTTGCTTACACCGTAGATGTAGTAGACCACGTAGTTGTTTTCGCCGGCGCCGGCGGCGACGTCCAGCGTGGCGGTCTGCGGCTGGCCGTTGCGGTTGAAGATGATCTTGTCGTAGTCCACAAGATCCAGCTCGATCTTGTAGTAGGGATGGCCGCCCTTGTCGGTGCCCTCAGCGCTCAGCGCATGGCCGGGCCAGCTGGCGTCCAGGTTGCCGGAAGTGCCCCAGGCCCAGGCAGAGAGATCACTGCCGTTCAGCTCATCGACCACGTAGACGGACACGGTCTTGGAGCCGTCCTTCAGCTTGATCACGGTGTCATCCTCGTTCACAGCCAGTTCGGCGTTCCGCTCGGCGGTGTGGACGGTGACGTTGGTGTTCAGCATGCCGGTGTAGGTGAAGTTCAGAACAGCCAGGTCGGTACGGGCGGTCTTGTCGGCGTAGGCCAGGGTGATGGTGCCGTTCTCCGCGTGGACGGAGGTATAGGCGAACTCGGAGCTGTAGCCGGTGTAGGTCAGAACAGCGGGATCGTAGGTCACGGTGACCAGACCGTTGTTCACGTTCTCGGTCTCGGTGAGGGTAACGGAGGCGGCGCCGTTCTCGGCGGAGCCGGTGCTCTCATCGGTGGAACGCACGAGGGCGCTGCCGCGGACAGCATTCAGGCCGCCGGTGGTGACGTTGGCGGGCTCGTCCTTGGCCGCGAATTTGGCAGCCTCGGCGGCAAAGCGGGCCATGACCTCCTCGGTCATCAGCTCCTCGCGGGTGGCCACAGGCTGCAGATTCTCCGGGAACTCCACAGGCTCGTCCGCAGAATCCATCACCTCATCGCCAGCAGAAGTCGGCGCAACAGAGCCGTTGACATACAGACCGGCAACGGGCCACACGCCATCGCCGAAGTTGCCGGCGTTGTATACCTTGCCGGTAGACGGATCGATAATAATCAGTTCCGCATCGCTGCCGGTCGTGTGGGTCCAGTAGAGGTAAGTGTTGTCATAGTACAGGGACTGATACATGAAGGAGGTGGAGATACCGGTCTCCAAAACCTTGGTGGGAGTGGAAAGAGACGCTCCGCTAAACATACTATAAGAGAAGGACGTCTGCCAAATCACACCATTCTCGTCTAATAAGTAATAGGAAGCACTGCTGTTGCTGATAGATTTTGCTGCAATACCAGCAATATAAGCTCCGGTGGTCTCACTGGCATCCAGCAGGCCATAGGGAATACCAACACCCGTGAAAGAGGATCCGTCATTCAGATTGACAGTACTGGAGCTATAGTTGCCCACAATGACATAGGGGCCGAAGCAATAAGCCATGCCATAGTTGCTGCTGGTAATGCCTTTTGCTGCATCCATGATACCCACGTAGCTCGGTCCGACCGAAGTCAGAGCATAGCTCGTGCGGTTAACAGTGTAGAGTGTAGTGCTCAGATTGCTGTCAAGAGTGCCGGCATAGAGCGCGGAGGTGGACTGCATAAAGGCGCTGTGCAGCTGTAGATTCTTTGCGTCGGAGTGGTTCTTCGTCCAGGTGGGGAGGTTGTTTGCGTTAAAGTTGGAGAAGTACACACCACCCTCTTCATCCCAGACGATACCATATAGGGTCTTGTTGACGGCAGTCACGGTGACGGCGCAGGTGGCGGTCTTGGTGGCGTCGCCGTTGGCGGTTGCGGTGATGGTAGCAGAGCCGGCGGTCTTTGCCTCCACATGGCCGTTGGCGTCCACCGTGGCAACAGAAGCGTTGCTGGAGGACCAGGTGACGGTGCGGTTGGAAGCCGTCAGCGGCAGAACCTTCGCGACCAGATCGGCGGTGTTGCCCTTGTAGAGGTCCAGACTCGTGGGGGCAATGGAAACGGATTCCACACCGTAGGGATCGATCTCCGTGCGGATGACAGTTTTTTTATAGACATAAATCGAATTCTGGGTGGTACTTACGCTAAAGCCGTTGCTATAACGCAGATAGTAGGTGCCATTGTACAGTTGGCTGTTTGTGCTATTCCAGCTCCAGCTGGTACTGCTGGTGCTAATGGACAGATTGCGATTGCTACGGGAGATGTAGTAATTTCCATTTTTGAATGTATACCCAGTTGCAACAGTCCACACAGAGGTATCGGCCACGTCTGCACTGTCAATATAGACCGCATTGTTGGTCTCGCTGGTACCGGCCTTGACGGTCACGGTATTGGTGGAAACGGTGGTTCCGTTATGGCCCAGCGCATAGCGGGTGCCGGCGGAATTGCTGCTGACGATCAGGTATTCCTCACCGGCAGTCAGGGTATTCGTCAGCACATAAACGGTCTTTTCCTCGTAGGCGTTGTCATTCACGCGCACAGCGATTGCGGCCTCGTTGCCTGCATAGTCGCCGGCGAACACGGCCACATAGCCGCGGGCGTTGGCAATGGCGTCAGAGGCGTCAAAGCTGATGGTGAATTCGTTTGTGCCGGGGGCAGCTTCGGCATACTTCGTCTCACCATCCAGGCTCAGAACCGCCACATAGGCCAGGTTTTCGTTGTCGGTGGCGGAGACGGAAAGCGTGTTGCCAGACAGAGAAGCATTACCGATCACGGGGTCCGTATTGTCCACGGTGAAGTCATAGCCCACCAGAGCGCCCATGCCGAGAACATTGCTCTTGAGCAAGGCGTTGAAGCCGCCGACATTCAATTCACCCGCACCGGAAGCATCATAGCTTTCATTGACCACCATGCCGTTGTACTCGGGAATGGCGTAGAAGCCGACGCGGAACTTGTCGCCGGCGCTCAGGCCATAGGAGCCGACTGTCTTGTTGATGCTGTAGAGCTTGGTGGTGGTGTTCTGCCAGCCGGAGCTGTTGGAGTAGTACATGCCGTCCACGCTGTTGCCGGTGACACTGGAGCTCAGAATATCTGTGACCTTGTGGTCGGCGTCCAGCTTGGTCACGGCAAAGCCGGTGGTGGCGGCAGCGCGAATCAGGTTGTAGGAGATTCGGACCAGATTGGAGTTGGAGTTGATGGCCAGACGGTCGGCGGGGAAGCTTTCCTCCACCATGTAGGGGTTGCCGGAGAACTTGACGTTGGAGCCGGCATAGTTGACCATCAGGTAGTTGGTGTCGGCAGTGCCGGAGTAGGGGATGCGCTCGGCGCCGTATAGACCGTCGATGTAGGACATGTTGTCGAACATGGACGGATCGGTCCAGGAGCCGTAGAAGCCCAGGATGGGGATGGAGTGCTCGGTGCCGTCGGAGCAGGTCAGATAGGTGAAGCCCTCGAGGTAGGCGCCCTTGGCATAGGCAGCCAGCGCCTCGCGCTGCGCGTCGGTCAGCTCAATGGTCACCACGACCTCGGCAGAGCCGCGGGCCGGGAGGAGATAGCCTTCCTCGGCGTCTTCCCCGGGCGTCCAGTCGATCAGAAGATACGCGTCGCGGGAGGTGACGGTCTCGTCGCCGTCCAGATCGGCCGCGGCCAGATCCACGTCCGCTTCTGCCTTGACGCCGGTGAGGTAGTCCAGGATGGCCTGGGCGTCGTCATTGTCGGTGTCGCCGTCCTTGTCCACGTCGTGGCTTTCCGGCTCGGTGTTCCCGACGGTCCAGGTGTAGCTCACACCGCCGGCGGGCAGCAGGGAGGTGCCGCGGGCAAGGAATTCACCGCTGATCTTCTGGGAGAAGAGATCGGTGTCCAGCTCGTAGCGCAGCTCGTTGTCGGTCAGGTTGTAGACCTTGAAGCCGAAGCTGTAGCTGCCGGTCTTCTCGGGATCGTCGCCCAGCTCGGCCTTGATCTTACCGTCAGCAACAGCGCCGGTGCGGACGGTCAGGGTGTTGCCCTCCTCGGTCATCATGATCACAGAGGGGGAGGTGATGGCCTTGTGGACCTCCGCCAGGCCCGCGCCCTGCTGCAGGATGGAGAGATATTCGTTCTCCGGGGCCATGGGGGTCGCGGTGGACATCAGCAGGCTCTGGAGGATGGCGCGGGTGGAGTAATTGCTGTTCAGCTCGTCGTTTCTGCCGGCAATGGGATGTTCCCGCAGATACTCGGCCAGCACGCCGGTCAGACCGGTGATGTGCGGGGCGGCCATGGAAGTGCCGCTCATGTTCTCATACTGGTCCGAGCCGCCGGAGGTACCGCTGCTGGTTTTGTGCGTGCCGTTGACCGAGTAAATGTCACCGCCAGGGGCAGTGATCTCGGGTTTCATGATGAGAGAACCCGGAACGCCCCAGGAGGAGAAGTCGGTGATGGTGGCCTGGGATCGGTCGATGGTGACCTCCTTCTCCACATCGGTCACCTGGACGGTGCCGGTGTAGACGGTAAGGCCGCCCACGGTCTGGCTGGCGGAGGCCGCCTTGATCTTGTTGGCGTCCTTCAGCGTGATGGTGACCATCGGGAAGGTGCCGGTGAAGTCGGTCAGGTCCATATAGATGGTGCCGTCGCCGTTGTTGGCAATGATGACCGCCTTAGGGTTGTAGGACTTGGCGTTTTCGCCCTTCTCTACGAAGGAGAGCTCGCCGCGGTTGACGATGACGATCTTGCCGGACAGACTTACCGCGCTGTTGACGGTGGAGTAGTCTGCGGCAGAGCCGGTTGCGTCAATGTAGACATAGCTGTAGCTGCCCTTGATGGTGTTCAGAGCCGGGTTGGTATAGGTGGTGCCCTCTTCCTCGTTGCCGGTGGACTCATAGTAGAACACGTCGCCCACGCCATTGAAGTTCATAGGCGTACCCTTGGTCAGGGTGTTCTGTGCCGCGGCGACGGTCAGCGCGTTGACAAAGGTGCCGGGGCTGCCGCCGGTGTGGTAGTAGACGTCGTCCTTATAGAGGTTGCCGGCGCTGGTCATCTTGGCGAAATCATAGGAGTTGCCGGCGGAGATGGAGACCACCATGCCATCGTTGTGCGCCTTGTTGACCAGATTGTTCAGGATTTCCTGATAGTCGCCGCTGTAGGTCCAGCCCTGCACGGAAGAGCCCAGGGACAGGTTCACCACGTCGCAGTCGAGCACAATCGCGTCCTCGATGGCGACCATGTAGTCCGAGTCAAAGGCGCCGCCGCCCTTGCCGAAAACCTTCATAATGAAGAGCTGGGCGTCCGGGGCCATGCCGACCGCGCCGACGGTGGCGGCTGCGTCGCTGTGGGCACTGCCAATGTAGCGGTTGGCCGCGGCAATGCCGGCCACGTGAGAGCCGTGCTCACCCTGCGTGTCGTTCAGGTGCGTGATGGTGGTATTGTTGTCCACATAGTTGTAGCCGTAGGGGATCTTGGCGCTGACATAGTTGCCAGTCTTGGAGTTGAGCTGGCTGGCCAGGTTCTGGACCTGCGTCTCGGTCATCAGCTCGTTCGTTGCGCCGGCCTGGCCTACCGAGTAGGTGAAGGGCTCTGCCGCAAAGGACTGATGGCTCGTGTCGATGCCGGTGTCGATGATGGCAACGCGGGAGCCCGCGCCGGTGTAGCCGTCTTCCCAGGCTGCGGTTGCGCCGACCATATTTTCGCTGGTGTTGGCGGTGTTGGGGGAAGCCGAGTCGCCGCCGCCGTCGGTTTCGTCAACGGGGGCTTCATAGCGGTTTTCGATGAAAACCTTCTTTACGCCCTCGATGGACTCGATCTTGAAGATGTCGCCGTAGCGGACGTTGGCGGAGATGATGTTGGCCGCGAGCGTGATGTTCCACTGGACGTCCAGCTTCGAGCCGATCGTGCGCTCGATCTGCGCGGTCATCTCATCCTGCTGCCGCTGCAGCGCGGCGCGGTAGGCAACGGCCTCGTCGTTGGCCGCGATGCCCTGGGTGGAGTAGCCCGCATCGAGGGTGGAGGGGGCCTCCAGCTCGATGGACACACGAACCAGGTCCGTCAGCGCATAGGGCTCGGGGTCGATGAGCTCCTGCGGCTCGTCGTCCACCTGGCCGAGCTTCTGCACGTGCAGGGTGGCCGGATCGAGATCGTAGGTCTCCAGAGCGGTGGGCTGCTCGGGCGCCGGGGCTTCCTCGGCGGCGGCCAGCGGCGCAGCCAGCGGAAGCACCATCGCCAGGGCCAGCAGCATGGCCAGCAGCCGTTTGGTGCGTGCGGTGTGTTTCATAATATTTCTCCTTCCTGGGTTTTTGCTTGATATTCACATGCCAAGGCATGGGAAATACGGATTATACAGCGAAAAGATACAAAATTGAGCGCAAAAGCACTCAATTTCCGTATGGTGATGAAAAATCATTACAATTTTATGAATTTTCACCCGGTTTGTCAACCATTTTTTGCCCGCGCCGCGGAAAACATACGAAACCCACACAAACGCCGCGCATCTGTGTGGGTTCAGTCGGACAAAAATGTGTATGTCGATCATATATAATGTATATCGCTGTGAGGCAGCTGGATCAAGGCCGATGGAGCAGAGCACCACGCTCGGGACAAAGCTAGCGCGATAGCAGTAAAACGGGCGTCTCACGCAAGCCCGTTTTGCGTCGCGGGGTAGCGCGGGGATAGAACCACAGTCAAATCCCTTCCCAGGGACCAAAAAGCAAGCAGCTCGCAAAGCGGTAAGATGGTTGCCGGGAAAACTTCCGAAACGGAAAGCGGCCTTTCTTTTCCCCCATTTTCTTTGGACAAGAAGCAAAGAAAATGGGGCCGCCGGAGGCAGGACCGGGTGACGGGCACGCCAGAAAACGGATTGCCACACCAGTGTGCGCACTGGTTCGCAATGACAGACTTGGGAGATTTCAGCGGTTTTCCGGCTGCTGTGCTCGACGAGGCGATGCATTCCCGGGACGTCGAGGACGCCGTCCCCTACAACGGTATAGAGATTCCACACATCCGTAGTGGCCGATGCCCACATCGGCCATAAGGCATCGTTGCGTGCCGCAGTTCTATGGCCGATGTGGGCATCGGCCACTACGGTGAGGCTCATGCTGCATTGTGTCTCAATCGTGCTCCATGTTCAGGATCGTGCGGAACTGGGTTTCGTAGAGCTCGCGGTAGACGCCGCCGGCGGCGAGCAGCGATTCGTGGTCGCCCTCCTCGGCGATCTGGCCGTCCTTGATGACCAGGATGTTGTCGGCCTTGAGGATCGTCGAGAGCCGGTGGGCGATGACGATGGAGGTCCGGCCCACCATCAGGTGCTCGAGCGCCTCCTGGATCGAGGTCTCGGAGATGGAGTCCAGGGCCGAGGTGGCCTCGTCGAGGATCAGGATCTCGGGGTTTTTGAGGATGACCCGGGCGATGGACAGGCGCTGCTTCTCGCCGCCGGAGAGCTTGAGCCCGCGGTTGCCCACCAGGGTCTCGTAGCCGTTGGGCTGGGACTGGATGTAGTCGTGGATGTTGGCGATGCGGCAGGCGCGCTCGAGCTCCTCGTCGGTGGCGTCCTCCTTGGCGTAGAGCAGGTTGTCGCGGATGGTGCCGTTGAAGAGATAGGTCTCCTGGGTCACGACGCCGATGCCGTTTCGCAGGTAGTCCAGATCCATCTGCCGCACGTCCTCGCCGCCGATCGTGACGGTGCCGCTCTGCACGTCGTACAGCCGCGGCAGCAGGTTCACGACCGTGGACTTGCCCGAGCCGGAGGGGCCGACGATGGCGTACATCTTGCCGCCGGGCACCGTGAAGCTCACGTCCTTCAGAAGCGGCTTCTCGGGATCGTAGGAGAAGGCCACGTGGTTGTAGCGGATGGAGGCCAGGTGGAGGTTCGGCTTTTTGCCGTTTTCCGGGGCAACGATGGGGTTTTTCATGTCGAAATAGTCGAAAATTCTGGTAAACAGCGCCAGCGAGCGGGTGAAGTCCACCTGGATGTTCAGAAGCGACTGTACCGGCCGGTAGAGCCGGTTGATCAGTGCGACCGTGGCGGTGATCGTACCGACGGTCAGGCTGGGGTCGGCCCTTGCGATGATGAGGTAGCCGCCTGCAAAGTAGATGAGCAGCGGGCCCACCTGGGTGAAGATGCCCATGACCACGCCGAACCACTTGCCGCTGCGCTGCTCCTTGAGGTTGAGCTTTGTGACCTCCTCGTTGACCGCAACGAAGCGCGCATACTCCCGCTTTTCGCGGACAAACAGCTTGACGAGCAGCGAGCCGGAGACCGAGAGCGTCTCGTTGACCAGCTGGTTCATTTCGTCGTTTTTCGCCTGGCTCTCGGAGAGCAGCTTCCAGCGGGTCTTGCCCACGCTCTTGGTGGGCAGGATCAGCAGCGGGATCACCACCAGGCCCACCAGCGCCAGCTGCCAGCTCATGGTGAAGAGCGCGATCAGCGTGGTCACGACCGTGGCGGTGTTGCTCACGATGCTCGACAAGGTGCCGGAGATCACCGAGCTCACACCGGAGATGTCGGTGTTCATGCGGGTGATGATGTCACCCTGGCGCTCGGAGGTGAAAAAGGCGTGGGGCATGTGCTGCAGGTGGTCGTACATCTGGTTCTTCATGTCGAAGATGATGCGCTGGGAGATCCAGGCGTTGATGTAGCTCTCCATGACGCCGATGACCTGGGAGACGGCCAGGGTGCCGAAGGCCATCAGCAGCAGCTGGATCAGCAGCTTCATGTTTTTGCCGACCAATGCCTCGTCGACGATGCGTCCGGTCAGGATGGAGGGAAGCAGGCCCACCACCGAGGACAGCAGAATCGCCACAAACACCAGCAAAAACTGGGGCCAATAGGGCTTGAGATAGGAAAGGATGCGGAAAATGAGCTCCTTTGTCACCTTGGGCATGTTCTGCTTTTCCTCATCCGTCAGAAATCCGCGGGGTCCGAGACCGCGTCCGGGGCCGGCCATGGCAGCGCCTCCTCTCGTATCATGGCTGGAAATATACACGATAACAGTATGATTATACCGTGCGATTCGGCCCCGCGCAAGAGGAAATCCGTAAAAAAGCGAAAAAAACTGCATATCCGGGCGGCGCCGGGCCGCGATGCAAAAAACCTCGCGGCCCATTGACAGGCATCGGGCAATATGGTACACTCAGATTGGAGGAAGACGGAACGCTGCCCTCCGCGGCACGATCCCTCTACATTATAATAATACAAAAGGAGAATGCATATGGAACTGAAGAAAGTTGTTGTAGCAGGCGGCGGCGTGCTCGGCACGCAGATCGGCCTCATGTGCGCCTATTGCGGCAAGGATGTGACCTTCTGGCTGCGATCGGAGGGCTCCATCGCCCGCACGCAGCCCAAGATCGAGCGCTATTCCGCCCTGATGCTGCAGGACCTGCTGACCGCCAAGGCGATGGTCGGCAATCCGATGGGTAAATTCCTCTATCCGAAGGGCCTGATCCGCAGCTGGGACGGCATCACCGCCGAAGCCATCGACGCGCTGGCTGAGCAGGCGAAGAAAAATTTTGCGGAAAAGATCCACATTGAGCTGGATATGGCCAAGGCCCTCAAGGGCGCGGACGTGGTGATCGAGTCCATGAGCGAGGACCCCAAGGCCAAGATCGGCGTCTACACCGCCATGAAGGATCTGCTGGACGAGAAGACGATCCTTCTGACCAACTCCTCGACGATGCTGCCCAGCACCTTTGCCGCCTACACGGGCCGGCCGGAAAAGTATCTGGCGCTGCACTTTGCCAACACGATCTGGAAGAACAACACCGCCGAGGTCATGGGCCATTCCGGCACCGACCCGGAGATCTACAACGAGACGGTCAAGTTTGCCGACGAGATCAACATGATCCCGCTGCAGCTGCACAAGGAGCAGCCGGGCTACATTCTGAACTCGATGCTCGTGCCCTTCCTAAGCGCGGCCCAGGCGCTGCTGGCCACGGGCGTTGCGGACCACGAGACCATCGACAAGACCTGGCAGCTGGCCACCGGCGCGCCGGCGGGCCCGTTCAAGATCCTGGACATCGTGGGCCTTGAGACCGCCTACAACATCAACCAGATGAAGCCCGACGCGCAGGTGGAGGGCTCCGTGACCAACCGGATCGGCAAGCTGCTCAAGGAGAAGATCGACAAGGGCGAAACCGGCGTCAACGCCGGCGTGGGCTTCTACGATTATCGGAAGTGAGAGGCAACAGAAAACAGGCAATCGGCAATAGGGGGCGCTGGCCCCTATTGCCGATTGCCTGTTCCTTACTCAATGCCGGGAAATATGATGCCGCTCATGACGGCGAGGACGGCCAGGCCGGTGCGGGAGGTCTGGCCGGTTTTGCTCATTAAATTATCCACGTGGTAGCGCACGGTGTTGAAGCTCAAATGCAGCTGCTCGCAGATCTCCTTGTCGGACAGGCCCTTGGCCAGCAGGCGCAGCACGTCCATCTCCCGTTCGGTGAGCTCGCTGCTTCTGGCCAGGCCGATCTGCTGCTCGGGCGGCCGGTCGGGCCAGACCTGCTCGCCGGCCATGGTGCGGTCCATGACCTCCAAGAGCGGCGCCGACTGCAGCTCCTTGTACCAGAACGAATCCACGCCGATGCGCCGCGCCTTCTCGAGGAACAGCGCGTCGGGCAGGGAGGTCACCACGATGATCTTGATGCGCGGGTAGGAGGACTTGATGCGCCCGGCGACATCGAGCCCGTTGGGGCCGTGGCTGAGCACGACGTCCATCACGATGAGGTCCACCAGCCCGCCGGCGCACCAGGCGTCGGCCAGGGCGGCGGTGTCGAGCGCGGCGCAGAGCGTGTAGCGCTCGGAGGCAGCCACGGTGTTTTCAAAGAGCTGGCGGGGGATCAGCTGGTCATCCACGATCAGAACGCGATACGGCATGATCTTTCTCCTCCTTTGGCAGGTCCAGGCACACGGCGAATTCCGGGGCGACAGACACGGTCATCCGCCCGCCGGCCTGCTCGGTCAGCGTCCGCAGGGCTTTGAGCCCGCCCTGCTCCCGAATGGGCCCTGCGGGCTGCAGGCCGTTGTTGGTCAGCCGGGCGTGCAGGCTTTGCGCATCTTCGCGAAGCACCATGGTCAGCGTGTCGCCGCCGGCATGGCGCAGGGTGTTGGTCATACATTCGTGCAGGGCGGTGGCCAGGATGCGGCGCAGCGGCCCGGTCTCCGGGATCTGTCCCTCGATGCGGATGCGCAGGCCCAGGCGCTCGGCGGTCTCGCGGATGAGCTGCAGCTCGTCCTGCGTGGGCACGGCGCTCTGCGCCTTGAGGAAGGACAGGCTGCGGCGCAGGCGGGCTTCGATCTCGGCCTGGTCGGCCTCGCTGCCGCCGTGGAGCAGATAGCGCTGCATCATCAGCAGGTCCGCGCCCATCTCGTCGTGCAGCCGGACGCGGGCCGAGAGGATCTCCTTCTGTGTGGTCAGCGCGGCAATGTCCTGGTAATACTCGGTCAGCTGCCGGTTGAGGCCGGTGAGCTGGCTGCGCAGCGCCTGCAGCGAGGCGCTTTTTTTCACGAGCTCCGTGACCTCCGCGGCCATGAGCATCTGCAGGGGGCTGCCGCGGTAGTCGGCCTGACTCTCCGACACGGCCCAGGCGGTCTCGTCCGGCAGCTGCAGCACGAGCACGCCGTCCTCGGTCATGGGCCGCCGGACCGGCAGCGCGGGATCGGCCAGCAGCCGGCTGCGGAAGCGCTCGCCGTTGGCCAGGTATTCCCCGGTGAGGGTCTGGCAAAGCGCCTGCATCGTCCGGTTCACCAGCACGATCCGCCCGCCGGGCAGATAGAAGCACAGGCCGGTGGGCAGGCTGTCGACCGCGGCCTTGACCGACATCGGCGTGATCTGGCCGCGCTCGCCGCGGCTCAGCCGGAGGTAGCAGAAGCCCAACAGCAGCGCAAGCACCGGCAGCAGCACCGGCGGCAGCCAGCCGGGCAGCCAGCCCAGCCCGACGGCGGGCCTTTGCAGGCTCGGGTCCCGGTAGAGCGCGAACACGGTGAAGACGGACAGCTGGAGCAGCAGATAGCTGATCGCGGCGGCGGCCGCGCCGATCAGCCCCGGCCAGAGCTGCCGGCGGCGGATCGAGAAGGCCAGCACGGTCAGGCCGGCCAGCGTGATGAGCAGGCAGGCAAGGCCGATCCAAGCGGCAAGGGGTGCGCTCTGCTCACTCATTCTTCCGCACCCCCCTCCTGAAAGCGGAACACCAGCAGAAGATCCGGATCGCGCTTGGTCACGGTGACGTGCTGGGTGAAGCCCGGCTGCCCGGCGGCGGAGAAGGGCGCTGCCAGCTCCAGATCCTCGGCCTGCAGCAGCAGGCGCAGGGTGAGAAGGCCCGGCTCGGCTTTGAGGAAGACCAGCAGCTTCGACAGGGAACTGCCGCAGGCCTCGATCATGCGCTGCAGCTGGGTATAGGCCGCGGTGATGAGCGCGGCAGGGAAGCTGCCGCCGCCCTCGGCGAACACCGCCGCTTCGACCTCGGACAGGCGCAGATAGGTCACGGTCTCCGCGATGGCCAGCTGCAGCTCGGTCGCGCTCAGACGGCCGTTTTCTGCGGTCAGCTCCATGTTGCTGCGCCGCTTGATGAAGACGCTGCGCAGCGAGATCTGCCGCAGGCGCGCGGCAAAGGGGGTCTCCCGGTCGTCCAGCAGGGCGGTGATGTGGTCGAGCTGCGGCTGCACGGCGCTCACGATGTCGTCATAGATGCGGTTGCGGGTCTCGAGCTCGGTACGCTCGGCGCGGATGCGGGCCTGCTCGGCCAGATAGGTGTTGCGGGTCTCGATGGCCTTGACCGCCTCGTCGAGCTCACGGTTGAGGCGCAGCAGCGGCGCGGTGTCCACTGCCCATTCCACGCTGCCGCCCGGGATCTGGTGGCGCAGGATCTGCTCGTCCGGCGTGTCCGGGAAGGGGTAGCCGCTGCCGGTCGTATAGATCGGCCGGCCCGCGCCGTCGAGGATGGCGGCGGGCTGCTTCGAGAGCGAGAACAGCGTCTCGTAGTCGGAGTTGGCCGGGATGAGCCCGATCTGGATGCAGCATTCGAGCGCGCCGACGACGCACAGCGTCAGCATCTGGCCCATGGTCAGAACCCGGAAGCCCAGGATGCGGATTCCGATCCCCAACGGATAGAGCAGAAAATAGAGAATGCCGAAGCCCAGCGGCACCAGCGGCAGCCAGCGCAGGCGCTGCCCGCCGAAGCGGCGGCTTTTGCGCAGCAGGATCCCGAAGGATGCCAGATAGGTCCCGTAGGTGAGAGCGCTGAGCACATAATACAGCCAGCCGCTTTTCTCCGTGCCGTCGTCGTCGAGCACGCCGCCGGGGAAGGATTTGAACCAGAAGTGCCGGTCGTTGGTCAGAACGCCGACGGTCAGCAGCGCAAAGAGCAGCGCGATCAGCCAGAAGGGCCAGCCAAGCGGCTTGTCCGCCGGCCGGTAGATCCGCAGCGAGAGCGCAAGGACCAGCACCGGCAGGACGTCCATCGGCAGGTAGAAGGCATACCACAGATGCCGGCTCAGGCGCAGCGGCACCCGGAACAGGTCGTAGCGGCAAAACTGCAGGCACAGATAGAGGATCAGACCATGGGCAATGCCCAGCAGCAGATGCCGCAGCGCCGGGTCGGTGACGCGCTTGCGCACCGACATGGCCCAGATGACGGCGACCAGACTGCAGGAGAGCTCATTGACCCCGTCGGCATAGTCCACCCCGTAGAGCAGAATCCGCAGCGCAATGCAGAACACAAACGCCAGGGCGATCCACCCGATGGCGCGCTTATGAATGCCGGACATGGGATCACCTCCGGGGAGTGGTCAGGGATCAGGGATCAGAGATCAGGGATCAGGGATCAGGGATCAGGGATCAGGGATCAGGGAGTGGACAGTGGACAGTGGAAAGTGGAAAGTGTAGGGACAATCCGCGCTTGTCCGGCGACGTCGGGCAGAGCAGCGAGTGAGGGGTTAGGAGTGAGAAGTGAGGAGCGGGCTGGAAGTTGAAAGTGGACAGTGGAAAGTGGAAAGTGTAGGGACAAGCCGCGCTTGTCCGGCGACGTCGGGCAGAGCAGCGAGTGAGGGGTTAGGAGTGAGAAATGAGGAGCGGGCCGGAAGTTGAAAGTGGACAGTGGAAAGTGGAAAGTGTTCAGAGGCAATCGGGAATGAGGCAATAGGCAATAGGAGAACGACGGCGCTGTAACACCGAGAGCTTTACTCCTATAGCGTGGGTGTAGCGCGGGCTATCAGCCCGCAAACTTGTATTAGCTACACTCCCGTAGCGCAGGTGATCAGCCCGCAAAATTGCATTCTGGCGCTTGGATGCGGGCAGATTGCCCGCGCTACAATATAAACTTTTGGTGTTACACGCCACTACGGTTTTTCCTGAGCCTATTATACCGCACATTTCTCTGTTTGTACCCCCCAAAATTGGTAAAATTGGGGAGGCGGCGGACGTTCTGACCCGGTATAATCAAATTGAGCAAGAATCAGTGCGCTGCAACAGCTGCAGTTTATACTGTAGGGACGAGCATTGCTCGTCCGCGTTTGCGAAGCAAACAATGCTTGCCGGGCAAGCATCTAAATTTGCCTCCGGCAAGTTGCATTCGTTCCGAATGCCGGACGAAGCACGAAGTGCCGACAGTCCAGTGGACTGTCGCGGCCCGTCGCGTAGAGCTTTGCTCGCAGCGACATGCCATGGCGTAGCCGGCATAGTGCTCGTCCCTACATTCACTTTTTGAGATTACAGCGCACTGGTTTTTTCATGCGAAATCAATCGCCAAATGAAAAGGAGGATGCACCATGAAAGTCAAACGTCTGCTATCGGCCCTGCTCTGCCTGGTGATGCTGCTTGGCATTCTGCCTGTGCCGGCGTCCGCGGCAGGGAAGATCACCCATGTCCGGGTGGAAAACATCGGCGTCCCGATCGACTATGAAACCCTGAAGACCGACTATACCGTCCCCTACAACGAAGAATACGAAAAGGACAGCTACTACAGCACCGTCCGCTGGACCAGAAAGGAAGGCATCAGTGAGGTCTCCGTCGCCCCCGGCCACATGGTCCAGCCGGGCGGGACCTACTGCGCCTACATCACGCTGCATTCCAAGGACGACACCAAGCCCTTCGACCCCTCGGTGAACTGCGACCTCAACTTCGTCTACGGCGACGGAAAGAAGGTCGGCGATAAGTGGACCGACCGCAAGCTGACCCTCCGCCGGGACAACATGGAGCTGGAAATCAAGCTGACCTTCCCGGCCATCACGATCTACGACTACACCTACGAGCTCACCAACAAGCCGGGCAAGACCCACGGCATGCCGAAGGTGGGCGAGCATCCCTGGAGTGCGGACGACATCTGCTCCGCGATCCAGGAAAGCCAGATTTCCGCCATCATTGCCACCTGGTACAAGGTCCAGGGCGGCGCGATCGAAGTCAACACCCTGCACAGCTTTGAAAAAGGCAGGAGCTACATCCTTGAGCTGGAGATCCGCGACGGCCCCGGCGCCATCATCGAAACGGGCACGAGCATCACCTACTATGACGACGACACCGGGCTCTTCATGGAGGGCAAGATCAACAGCTCGGGCAAGGTCTCCTACCTGTTCACGCCGATCGACCCGCTGATCCCGGAGGCTGTGATCAACGGCTTCACCTACCCGACTGTCGGCGCGACCGTACAAAGCGCCACCAACGCCTGGCCGGGCGCAGATACATTTGAGATGGTCAGCCAGCAGTGGTACCGCGTCAACACCCTGTTGTCTCCAAGTGAAACGTTCACGGCGCCCGCGTCCTATCGATGCGCCCTCACGATCCGGCCAAAGAACGGCTACAAGTTCGACAGCACGACCACGGCGAAGGTCCGGGATTACGGCGGAAACGAGATCTCCATTTCGTCGACCACCCTGCTTACGGACGGCTCGCTCCGCATCTGGACCGAAAACATCCCGCTCAGCGCAAAGATGGATACGGTCTACGTCGACGACTTCATGCCGCCGGTCGCGGGCAGGTCCGTCGGCGCGACCAGTCCTTCGATCTACAACTCCACCGCTGAGATCACCGACCACTACTGGCTGAAAAAGAACTCCGCCGGCTACGAGCGGGTGGACAGCGCTTTGTTCGAGGCCGGGGAAACGTATTATCAGGTCCTGGAGATCAAGCCCAAGAGCGGCTATACCTTCGACAGCTCCACCAAGGTATATGTCCGCTACGGAGACTGCTCCGAGCTGCCGGTCACGCTCGATTATTGCCACTACGTCTCCGAATCCGATCAATTCGTCGTCTACACGGAAGACCTGGTATGCAAGGAGCCGATCAACGAAGTCACCATCACCGGCTTCGAATATCCCGTCGTCGGCGAGATGTCCGGTATGCCGGCCATTTATCTGAAGAAGCCCGACGGCAGCAACTATGGGTTCTACGACGCCTACTGGTATGAGGACGGCGTGCGCATCAAGTCCACCGACCGGTTCCAGGCTGGTAAAAACTATGAGCTCTATGTCCGGCTGAGCGCAGACGACGGGTACGAGTTCTTCTCTTCCGACCCGTATAGCTTTCTGTACTATGGACATACCAAACTCTATGACATCTACGGAAAGAGTGTCCCCCTGCAGTGGCCAGGCACCATTGACAAGGCGATCGGCTTTGAGCCGGGCACCCTCGACTGGAAGTTCTACACCGAGCCGATGAAGGCGGTCCGGCAGATCGACGAGGTCAGCTTCTGGCTGGACGATCCCGTGACAGGTCAGATGCCGGACTACACCGCAACCTATCCCACAGGCGCGGGCTACTACTCCGCAACCGACATGGACGATGAGTGGATCAGGAACGGCATCGAATGGGATTATATGAACTACGGCGACACATTCGGCAGCGGCACCCACTTCTTCCATATGTACATCACCGCCAGGGACGGCTATAACTTCAATCCCAACATAGAAAAGCGCGATATCTACTTCAACGATTTCCCGCTCGATTATTATGACGTCGATCCCTACACCGTCAGCGCTGAGGTAATCGCTCCCAACAAGCTTGAGCTCTGGGTTACGCCGGACCCGTCCAACTTCGAGTTTGAGGTGAGCTTCTCCACCGAGCACGGCATTGCGCCGCCCGCGCAGATGGTCAAGAACGGCGAATGTGCTGTGGAGCCCGAGCCTCCCGAAGAGGAGGGCTGGGTCTTCGAGGGCTGGTACACGAGCCTGACCTTCCACACCAAGTACGATTTCAGCACTCCCGTCACCGAGCGCTTCACGCTCTACGCCAAGTGGTCCCAGGCTCAGGCGATCCAGGAGATCCGGCTTTCGATCCCCGCGCCGAAAGCCGGTGAGAAGCCGGGCAAATTCCTTTCCAGTTCCAGTGATCCGTATACGATCAATGTCGTGAACTGGTATCTGTACGAGTCGCCCTATCCCAACATGGGCCCGACGGACACCTTCGTCGCCGGCAAGACCTACGCGGTCCGCCTTCGCCTGGAGCCGAAGGCCGGCTATCGCATCGACGAATCGACGAAGGTCTATGTCAACAATGTACTGGCGGACCTCCGCTTCTCCGCGGACCCCTGCGACGTGGAATTCCTGTTTGCCATCCCGCAGAATAATCCCTTCGTAGACGTCAAGGAGGGCGCCTTCTACTATGACGCGGTGCTCTGGGCCGTGAATGCGAAGCCGCAGATCACCGCCGGCACCGACAAGACGCACTTCAGCCCCAACGCGACCTGCACCCGCGCCCAGATCGTGACCTTCCTCTGGCGCGCCTACGGCTGCCAGGCGCCAAGCTCCACCGTGTGCCCCTTCAACGATGTGAAGACGGACGCCTACTACTACGATGCGGTGCTCTGGGCTGTGGAAAAGGGCATCACCAACGGCGTTTCGACGACAAAATTCGGCACGAACGATCCCTGCAAGCGCGAGCACGCCGTGACCTTCCTCTGGCGCGCCGAGGGCGGCCCCAAGCCGGGCAGCCTGGTCAACCCCTTCACCGACGTGAAGGCGGGCGCCTACTACTACGACGCGGTGCTCTGGGCCGTGGAGAACGGCGTCACCAACGGCACCTCCGCCACCACCTTCAGCCCCGCCCAAAACTGCAAGCGCAGCGAAATCGTCACCTTCCTCTACCGCGCCATGACGGGCTAGCGCATGCCGGAGCATGATCGGACAGCGCCTCGACGGCCCGCAAAGCAAACAGCACGCAAGCGGCAACAGGCATGCGGCAACCGGCAATCGGAAAACGTAGGGACGAGCCTCGCTCGTCCGCCGACATCCACCGCACCCATAGGGGCCGGCGTCCCCGACGGCCCGTCGCCCGCAGGGCGTCTCATAAATTCGCCTCACGGCGAATGCATTCGTACCGAATGCCGGGACGTCGAGGACGCCGTCCCCTACAACAGCACCCCCACCCCACACCGTAGGGGCCGGCGTCCCCGACGGCCCGCAAAGCGGATGGCAGGCAATAGGGAATAGGCAACAGGCAACAGGAGAACGTAGGGGCGAGCATTGCTCGCCCGCCGAAATCCGCCGCACCCGTAGGGGCCGGCGTCCCCGACGGCCCGCAAAGCGGGTGGCAGGCAATAGGAAACAGGCAATAGGCAACAGGAGAACGTAGGGGCGAGCATTGCTCGCCCGTCGAAATCCGCCGCACCCGTAGCGGGCGGGTTCCCCGTCCAAATGCACCGCACCCGTAGGGCCTGGCGTCCCCGACGGCCCGCAAAGCGGATGGCAGGCAGTAGGGAACAGGCAATAGGAGAACGTAGGGGCAAGCATTGCTCGCCCGCCGAAATCCGCCGCACCCGTAGCGGGCGGGTTCCCCGCCGAAATCCGCCGCACCCGTAGCGGACGGGTTCCCCGTCCAAATGCACCGTACCCGTAGGGGCCGGCGTCCCCGACGGCCCGCAAAGCGTGTAGCACACAAGAGGCAATAGGCAATAGGAGAACGTAGGGGCAAGCATTGCTCGCCCGCCGAAATCCGCCGCACCCGTAGCGGACGGGTTCCCCGTCGAAATCCGCCGCACCCGTAGCGGACGGGCTCCCCGTCGAAATCCGCCGCACCCGTAGCGGACGGGTTCCCCGTCGAAATCCGCCGCACCCGTAGGGGCCGGTGTCCCCGACAGCCCGCAAAGCGGATAGCAGGCAATAGGGAACAGGCAATAGGCAATAGGAGAACGTAGGGACGAGCCTCGCTCGTCCGCCGAAATCCGCCGCACCCGTAGCGGACGGGTTCCCCGTCCAAATGCACCGCATCTGTAGGGACGGCAATCTGCCGTCCGCGTCCCGACGATGCCCCCGACTCGCCTCGCAGCAAATGAACCTGACAAAAGGACGGCAAAAATGCCGTCCTTTTGTCAGGCCCCCTTGCATCCCTGCAGATATTTTTGCTGGAAAGAGAAAAAAGCTCTTGCATTTTCCAATGATCTATGGTATATTAATTGACGCGGTATCAGAATCGCAAAAATGGGGTATTAGCTCAGCTGGGAGAGCGCCAGGTTCGCAATCTGGAGGTCAGGGGTTCGATCCCCCTATGCTCCACCAAAAAACAGCCGTTTTTCTTGCAAAAACGGCTGTTTTTCTGCTTTTCCCCCCAAAAACGAGATTGCGAACCCGGCGATACGCAATCGGTTCGCAATTTATGTATATTTGAGCATTGCGCCGGCCTCTCTCCATAGAGTAATTACCTGCGTGATCGCCCCGGTCGCTTTGGATTGAATTCAAAACGACCGGCACGGATATTGAGAAGATCCTACCGCCTGTATCACGCTTCGGAGGTGGCGGTCGGGCACAGAAGAAGCAAACCGTAATTGACAAGCTGATACTATTATCCAATACTTCGTTGTCGTCCTTGCCGGGCGTCAGCCCGCCTGCGTCCTCCGCCTCGTCTGGCACAAATCTGCCTCGCAAATCTTTTTAAAGCGTTTTATCGGATCATAGTATGAAAGCCTTCTTCGAGCGGTTCTTCGGTATAGGCAATTCCGATTTTTCAAAACGATAAATAAAAAAAGACCACATCCTTGGATTTTACTCCGAAGATGTGGTCTTTTCTGTTGTGGTCCCGCTTGAAGACGACGCTCAAAACACTGTTTTTATACTAGAATGCAATAAAACCATTCAATCGTTTTATTGCAGTTCAGTATTACAGTATCCCGAATCTGCGCGTGCCTTGGGTCTCGGTTTTTGCTTTTTGATCTGTCGGATTACGCTCTTTCGGGAACGGTGGGCTTGATGAAGTCTCTGTACTTCGCCTTTCTGGCCTTGAATTCCGCGCTGTTCTTCTGCAGATCCGCCAGGCGGCCTTCGTTCTCCTGGATGTCCTTGCCGTGCGCCAGCTTGCCGGACATGGTGTCGTGCGCCTTGGCGTACTGCTCCTCGGGGTAGTTGATGACGATCGCGCCGTCCTTCACCTCGAGCTCGCCTTCCATGCCGCACAGACCGCAGATCGCGTGGGTCGTGCCGGGCTCGATGTAGAAGTTGTTGGTGTGGCAGTGCGGGCAGACGCCGGCCGGGCCCATCCACTTGGCCTCGGGGATGTTCTCGGCGGCCTTGGCCAGGTTGACGCCGATCTGATGCGCGCGCGCCAGGGCGTCGTCGTCCATCAGGATGGTCTTGGACCACTGGAACTTGTCGTTGTCGATGATTTTCCACATCGGGCTCATGGCGACCATGCCGTGGTCCATCTGCACGAGGGAGCCCCAGTCGGAGCCGCCGACGGCCATGAAGGAGATGACCTTGTCCTTGAGCAGTCTCGGGTCGACGCCGGGGCCGCCGTGCTCCTTGGAGAGCATGTCCGCGATGAAGAGGTTGCCGCGGTCCATGGACGGGCCGAAGCGGTCGCACACGGTGTGCACGATGCCGGGCACGCCGTTTTCAAAGATGGGGGAGACCATCAGGATGCCGTCGGCGTCGAGCATCTTGTCGAGCAGCCAGAGGAAGTCGTCCTTGAGGGCGCAGGTTCTGCCTCTGCCGCTCATGAGGGACTTGACGCAGGCGATACAGCCGGTGCAGTGCTTGATGTCGAGCTTGTGAAGGTTGATAAATTCGATTTCTGCTCCTGCTTCCTGTGCGCCCATGAGGCCTTCCTTGCACATGGAATCATTTGCGCCGTTCAGGGTTCCCGCGGAGATGCCTAAAATTTTCATGTGATCCTCCTGTGTTTGTTTGTGTGTGTTTCCCGTCGTATTTTGTCCGTCTTGCATTTGCCAGAGACGGCTTATGCCAATAGATGTGTCTTCAAAAATGCTTCGGTCAGCGCGAGCGCCTGCTCTGCCTGCTGCCGGAAGGCGGGGTCGTGCGTGGCCTTGACGGCTTCATCCGTCGTCTCGTAGACGGCGGGGTTGGCTGCGTCCTCGATGTAGCCGTGGTGCATGCGCGCCATCACCTGAAGCTGCACCTCGACGCCGCAGTCGCGCAGATGCTGCGCGTAGAGAAGGCCTTCGTCCTTCAGAGCGTCCCGCTCGGCGGGCAGGATCAGCGCGGGCGCGCAGCCCGTGAGCTCCGCCGGCCCCGCCAGCACCGGCGAGACATAGGGGTGGGTCCGCTCCTCAGCGGCAGAATACAACAGCGTGAAGGCCGTCATGATCTCGGGGGCCATGTCGCAGTCGAAGTGCGGCTTCTCGGCGGGCAGATGCACCGCGTCGAGGTAGGGATAGTGCAGGATCTGCGCCCGCAGACGGAGCTCACCGCCGAGGACCGCCTGCATGGCGGCCGTCGTCGCCAGCGTGGCGCCGGCGGAGTAGCCCATGACCGCCATCCGGTCCGGATCGATGCCGTATTCGTCGGCTCGCTGCCACATCCGGCGGACGACGCCGTAGGCGTCCCTGACCGCCGCCGGGAAGGGGAATTCCGGGGCCAGCCGGTAGTTGACGCCGACCACATGGATGCCGAGCTCCCTTGCGATCCGCTCGCACCAGGCGTCGGTCTTTTCCGCGTCGCCGAGCATGAAGCCGCCGCCGTGGTACTCAAACAGGACCGGCCGCTTGCCCGGAAGGAGCCTGCCTTCGGCGTCCTTGGCCCGGTGGAAGCAGACGGTGATCCGTCTGCCCGGCAGGGCAAATTCCTCAGCCGGGGCGCTGAGCTTCTGCGCGCGCAGCAGCTCTGCGTTGTAGGCCCGCAGCGCCGGGAGCATGTCCAGAAAGCCGCGCAGCTGCGGGTCTGTGATCTCCGGGCAGAGCCGGTTTCTTCCCGCCATGGCCTCAGTCCTTCGGCTCGAAGTCGAAGCCGCTCCACACCGGGACGCCGGTGTATTCCTTGGTCTGCTCTTCGCCGGTCAGCGCGCGGATCGCGCCGGAGGCGAGCGCCTCCATCTCAAAGTCGCCGCCGTAGACGATGAACGGGGCCAGCCAGCCGGCATAGCGCTTGACATCCGCGATGAATTCGGGGTCGTTGGAGACGCCGCCGGTCATGACGACTGCGTCGACCTGGCCCTCGAGCACGCAGGCGTAGGAGCCGATGTACTTGGCCAGCTGATAGGCGAAGTTCTGCGCCACGAGCGCGGCCCACTTGTCGCCCTCTGCGATCCGTCTGCGGATCTCGATCATGTTGTCGGTGCCGAGCAGGCCCAGCAGGCCGCCGGTCTTGCTGATCTTCTTCTTCATGTCGTCGAGCGTGTACTTGCCGGAGTAGCACATCTTGACCACGGGCATCAGGGGGACGTAGCCGCTGCGGTTCGGGGCCATCGGGCCGTCGCCGTTGAGCACGTCGTTCGCGTCCACGATCCGGCCGTGCTTCTGCGCGGTGATCGAGGTGCCGCCGCCCACGTGGCAGACGACAAAGTTGCAGTCCTCATACTTCTTGCCGAGCTCCGCCGCGGCCCGCATGGCGACCTCTTTCTGGTTCAGCACATGCACGTGGGACTCGCGGTAGATGCCCTTGATGCCGGTGACGCGGGCCACGTCGTCAAATTCGTCCACATCGGGCGGGTTGACGAGGTAGGCGGGCTTGCCGGTCTGTTTGGCAAAGGCGTCGATGATCTGCGCGCCGAGGATCGCCGGGTGCTCCATGAGCCGGCCGGAGCTGCAGTCCTCGAGGATCTTCGCGTTGACCGGGAACACGCCGCCGGGCGTGGAGACCAGGCCGCCGGAATAGGCCGCGAAGGCATCCATGTCCTCGATTTTGACGCCGGCCTTTTCCAGCTCGTCGAGGATCGTCTGCACGCGGTAGGGCTTCTGCTCGCTGACTCTTGCGAAGGTCTTGAGCACCTCCGGGTCGTGCTGCACGTTCGCCTTGAACAGCCGCTCGGTTCCGTCAAACACCGCCAGCTTCGTGGAGGTGGAACCCGGGCTCAGGGTAAAGATTTTGTATCCCATTTCTGACTCCTTTGTTATGCCTTACTTCGCTGCGATGACCAGCATCGCGATGTCGCCGACGATCTCCTCCACGGACGAGCCTCTGGACGAGTCCGCCACGGGCTTGTTGAAGCCCGACAGGGTGTGGCCGTAGCCCTTGCCGCCGGCAAAGATCTGGATCATCTTGATGCCGATGTTCGCTGCCGTGAGGTCCGGGAAGATCAGGATGTTCGCCTTGCCGGCGACCTCGCTCTCCCGCTTGACCTTTTTCGCCGCGACGGCGGGGACCACCGCGGTGTCGAGCTGGAACTCGCCGTCGACCTTGAGGTCGGGGCGGCGCTGCTTCACGATCTCGATGGCGGCGTTGATCTTGTCGACGCTCTCGCCGGCGCCGCTGCCCAGGGTGGAGAAGCTCAGGAACGCGCAGCGCGGCTCCCAGCCCATCAGGGCCCTGACATTGTCGCAGGTCGCAATCGCGATGGAAGCAAGGTCGTCCGCCTTGGGCTCGGGGTTGAGGCCGCAGTCGGCCAGCGCGAGCAGCTCGCCCTCCGAGCCGTTGTAGCCCGGGATCTCGGTGAGCGCGAAGATCGAGGGAACGTCCACGCCGTCCTGCATGCCGATGGCCTGCATCGCGGTCATAAGCACGTCGCCGGTGGTGTTCACGTGGCCGCAGAAGGTACAGTCCACCAGGCCGGCAGCCTCCAGGATCATCGCGTAGTACATCGGGTTCTTCATCTTCCGGCGGGCGCCTTTTTCCGACAGCTGCCGCTTCGTGTCGGGGTATTCCATGTACTTTGCGATCACGCTGTCGCGGTAGGCCTCGTCGAGGATGTTCACGACCTCCATGTCGTCCACGGACACGCCGGCGGTCTGCGCGGTCGCGCGGATGACCTCCGGCTCGCCGACCAGCACGGGAATGCCGATCCCCTCATCCTTGACGCGTCTGGCTGCGAGCAGGGTCTTTTCCGCCTCGCACTCCGGCAGCGCGACCCGCTTGGGGCTCTTCTTCGCTTTTTCGATCAAAGTTTCAATTAACGTCATAGCTTTCCGTGTTCCTTTCCTTCGTCATTCGTTGCAGCGCCGGCGCGCTCGGCCACGGCAAAGGCAAGCGCGTAATCCCCCTCCGAGGAAAGGGAGAGATGGATCGCCGTGATGCCTGCCTGCTGCGCGTGCGCCGCCAGCGCGCCGTGCAGCGTGACGGCGGGCGCGCCGAGTCTGTCCTCCAGGATCTCGATCTGGTCGAGTCTGGCGTGCTCCCCGCCTGTATGCAGCGCCTTGAACACTGCTTCCTTTGCGGCAAAGCGGCGCCGGAGCCAGTCCGCCCTGGCGGGTTTGCGCTCCGCCAGCTGCTTCTCGGCTGCGGTGAACATCTTCTCATAGAAGGGATCTTCGCGCTGCAGCGAGGCATCCGGGATGCTTTCAAGCTTCAGCAGATCGGTTCCGACGCCGTGGATCATATTGCGTTCCTCTTAACGGTAGACGTAGTCGCCGGCCTTGTACTTCGGGGGGATCACCGGCACCTGGATGAAGGACTCGTACTGTCCGCCGGTGTAGATGATCTGGCGGCCGTGGTTATCGGTATCCCAGGCCAGCGGCTCAAACCAGCCCTCGCGGATGTAGCGGCCCGCGATCTGCACGCGCAGCTTCTGGCCCTTGTGCCAGATTCTGGCGCTCGGCACGATCTCGATGTCGACCGGCACGATCTCGCCGGGCTGCACCTTGAGCTCTCTTCTGTGCGCCATGACCGGCTGCACCATCAGGCCCTTGACCTTCTGGCACTCCTTCGGGTCGAGCTCTCTGTGGGAGATGCGGCACTTGCCCCAGGCGCCGGGATGCGGCTCGTTGAGCGTGTACCAGGGCAGCCAGTTGCCGTTCTCGTCGGCCTTCTGGATGTTGATGAACATATCCATGTCGTTGTAGCTCTCGGCGGCAACGTACAGGTGCAGGTACATGTAGCCGGTCAGCTCGGTGTCCTCCTCGAAGGTCATGTCGAACTCGACCTGCTCGGTGTTGCCGTCGTAGGCAACCGAGCTCTCGACGGAGACCGGCGCGTCGCGCATGGTCAGATTCTTGGGGTCGGAGGCGTCGAAATAGTACTTCTTGTATTCGGTTCTCTTGAGCGGGAACTCGTTTTCCGGACGGCGGACCTGGTAGTCGCAGTCGTAGGCGTCCATGATGTCCAGACGCACATGCGGGGTCATCTCCCAGCCGTTGTGGATGTCCTTGAGGTAGCGGTCATAGAAGCGCTTGAGGTCCTCGAGGTTCTCGGGCTGATAGGTGTCAGGCCACTCAAAGTCGCGGTGGGCGCGCAGCCACTTGAGCTTGGTCTTGGCCTTGCGGAAGGCCTGGATGGAGCCTCTGAGGTGGAAGTGCGAGAAGCCCGCGGTCTGGTAGACCGCGCAGGTCACCTTGGAGAAGTCGGGGCGCTTGTCCTCCCAGTAGCCGTTCATCAGGGGGTACTTGATCGCCATGTCGACCTGGCTGTCGACGCCGCCGGTGCCGGTCACCTGGGCGGAAATAAACTTGTTGAACGAGAGCGCCGGAACGCCGCCCTCGTAGAAGGACTCGCGGTAGAGGTCCGTCGTGCACTCCCAGGGCGCGATGCACTTTAAGTGCGGCGGCTGCATGGCAGCAATGCCCCACTGGTGCATGGCCACGCCGGAGTTGCCGGCCATGCCGACGTTGCCGTTGCAGTAGTGCTGCACGGCCAGCCATTCCACGAAGTCGTAGCCGTCCTCGCGGTCCTGATGCGTGAACATGTGGACGTTGCCCTCGGAGTGGCCGGCACCGCGCACGTCGACGTTGGCGACCACGTAGCCCTGGTAGACCCAGTACATGGGGTCCGGGGACTCGAACTTGGAGAACTTGGAGACCGTGTGCGGCGGAACGCCCATGATCTGCCATTCGCTCATGCCCTCGCCGGGGCGCTTGCCGAACCAGGACCAGGAGACGATCGCGGGGTACTTCTGGCTCTCGTCCTTCGGGCGGTAGATGTCGCAGTAGATCGTGATGCCGTCGCGCATCTTGACCGGCACGTCCTGCTCGCACAGGATGCCGGGCGCGCATTCGTAGACTCTCTGGTTGAAGGCCGGGCAGAAGCCCTGGCCCATTCTTGCCATCGGGTCGTCGGAGGCGGCGAGGTCCACGGACGGATCGACCGCGACCGGCTTTCTTGCCACCATGTAGACCGCCTCGAGCTCCTCGCCCTGGAAGGTCTCCTTGAGAACGAAGCGCTCGCGCAGGGCCAGCTCATCGTCGTGGTCGGACTTGGCAGAGCCGGTTTCCTCCGCCGGGGCAGCGACGGGCGCGGGCGCAGCTGCAGCGCGGGCAACCTGCCCGCCAACCGTGCTGGGGGCGGGTGCGGGCGCTTCCTCGGCCGGACCGGCGTCGAGCTCCTCGCCGAGGCACTCGGTCAGAACGTAGTTTACCGCCTCGCCGAAGGTGGGCTGCCGGCGGAAGGACATGAACGGGATCTCCGTGTCAAACGCATCCTCGAGGAAGGTCGTGATCTGGGAGAACTGGGTGGACTTCGCGTTCAGGTCCTCTGCAAAGCGGGTCGCCTCGGAGAAGGCCTCCTTCGGCTTGCCGAACAGGCCGCTGGCGCGCTCGATCAGCTTTTCGAGGATCTCGGCGCGCAGGCCGGCTGCCGGCGCAGCCGCCGGTGCGGGCGCTGCGGCAGGGGCTGCGGGCGCCTCCTCCGCCTCCAGCTCCTCGCCGAGGCACTCGGTCAGAACAAAGTTCACGGCCTCGCCGAACGTCTGCTGGCGGCGGAAGGACATGAACGGGATCTCCGTGTCGAACGCGTCCTCGAGATAGGTGGTGATCTGGGAGTACTGCGTGGACTTCGCGTTCAGATCCTCCACAAACCGGGTGTTCTCGGAGAACTCGGACGGGTCCTTGCCGAACAGCTGTCCGGCCCGCTCGGTCAACTTGGTGTAGATGTCGTTTCCGATGCTCATTTAGACCTCCTTCGATTGAATGCGTGTGCGGAGCCCGTGTGCCGGGCCCCTTTCTTTTGTTGTTGATCTTCTTCTGTTGTATGGTGTTTTTTTCTGACGGAAGCTGTTTGACCGGATGCGGCTTGAACGATGCCGCCGCATTCGATGCGCGCCGTAGGGACGAGCCTTGCTCGTCCGGTGTGCGAGGCACACATCGTTTGCGTTCAGCAGACGATCATCCTGCACAGATTTTCCTTTGGAAAATGCATCCCTCGGATGCGCGGACGAGCAAGGCTCGTCCCTACAGCTGTCTGGAAAGTTATTTCTTCACAACGCCGACCAGCTCCAGGACCATCCGGACCAGGAACGGGATGACGATGACGACCATGCAGGCGATGCCCAGATACCCGTAGCCCTTTTTGACCAGCGGCAGCAGGCCGAACTGCGCGATGGCAAAGGTCGCCAGCGTGCAGGCCAGCGCGGCCAGCCGGGTGCGCAGCATGCGCTTCTTTTCAGCCGTCTGCGCGTCCTCTTTCTTTTCCAGGCCCGTCACCACGCGGTTGACGAAGCCGGTGATCATGTTGACCGCGGAGAACACCGAGCCGATGATGATCAGGATCGAGACCAGCGGCGCCATCACCGGGGCGAGCACGCCCCGCTGCGCAAAGAGCAGGGTGTAAACCGAGTAGTTCGGCAGCTCCGGATTCATCGCGACGGCCAGCAGGCCGAAGTTCACGAGCGAAATCACGACCGCGTTGATCAGAAAGCCGAGCAGCATGCTCGTCACGCACTGGCTCTTTTTCGTGAATTTCTGCGCGTGGGCCACATACAGACCGATCGAGGCCACGTGGTAGGCCCCGTAGACGATGCAGTTCCACAGCGCCGACCAGACAGAGCCGGAGGCCGTCGAGCCGACCGGCAGCGTGCCGGCCGCCATCTGCCGGATCGCGTCCATGATATCGCCCCACTGCGCGATGATGTTCGGCAGGAACACGATCAGCACGCCGACGATCAGCACATAGGACACCACGGACGCCGCCTTGCGGATCATGTCCGTGTTGAACAGCGCGATGATGAAGATGCAGATGCCGACGAGGACCGTGCAGATGATATACGGGATCCCGGTCAGCTCGTTGAGCGTGGAGCCGCCGGTGGCAAAGGCGATGGACGGCGCCAAGAGGATCAGCATCAGGTAGACCAGCTCGTACAGGTTCGAGAACACGACCCGGAACCTGCCGTAGAAGCCGTCACAGAAGTCGCGGTAATTGACCGTCTTGTGCTCGTAGGCAAAGCGCAGGGCGTACCACTGGAAAAACGCCTGAAACGCCTGTGCAAGCGCCGGCGTCAGCAGGCACCAGATGCCGAAGTTGATGAAATACTGATACAGCTGCGTGCCTGACGCAAAGCCGCCGCCGAACTGGCTGGTAAACCACACGAACCCGACGCCCAGCGAGACGCCCAGGGTCCCCTTTGTTGTGCTTGCCCGTTCCTTTGCCATAAGTCTGTTCTCTCCTGCCGGAATATGATTTTTTTCATTCTGTGATTGCATTTTCTGCCGAAACCGGGTATGATAACGGCAGAAGCAGATGCTTTTGCGACACCGCCGCAGGCGGCTTTTTCCGCAGCGCGGGCAATCTGCCCGCCGTCGTGCCGAGCGCATCGCACGATCTGCTTTTTCCGTAGCGCGGGCAATCTGCTCGCCCTAGCGGCGCGCAATCCGCGTTTACCGTAGCGCGGGCAATCTGCCCGCCATATGGCCCACAGGCGCGCGCATCCCGCAATCACAGGGTTATCTGTAATCATTATACCATTGTATCTGGTTCGAGTACAGACATCATTATGACATGCGCCGACGCTTTTACGACATGTCTGAGCACGGCGCCAAGCGCCGCGTCCGGCCACCGGCGGCGCTCTGACGCCCGGCGCAGCCGGTCGCCGCCGGAATGCGTAAAATATATCCTACAGAGAGGATCAACCGATGAATCAGGCAGCTACCGTATTTGAAAAGTCCGAGCACCAGCTGGAGCTCGAGCAGATGTTCCGCAGCTTCTACGAAAAATCGGGGGGCCCGGTCTACCAGCTGCCCCATTCCTACCCCTACTACGAGCCGGTCATCCTCAAGGCGACCCGACGCTATCCCGACTCGCTGACCCTGCGCAACTGCGCCTCGCTTCTGAGCGAGGACGCCTTCTTTGCCGAGGGCGTCGACACCGTCATCCACCCGCACCTGTCCTGGTTTCCGCCGATCTGGCACATCGACCACTTTTTTGTCGTGCAGCTCGTGCTCCGCGGCAGCATGACCACCTACATCGGCGACCGGGCGCTGCAGCTGCACGCGGGCAATGTCTGCATCATCGCCCCGGGCACGCGGCACGCCATCAGCTGCTTTTCCGACGCCTGCACGGTCAAGATCCTGATCCGAAGCAGCACCTTTGAGCGCGCCTTCTTCGGCATTCTCAGGGACACCGAAGGTCCGCTGACGGTTTTTTTCATGCGGACGCTCTACTCCACAAGCCCGCACCCCTATCTGTACTTCAACGGCACGCCGGACGGGGAGCTGGCACAGATCATGGAACGTCTGCTCCGGGAGGCGGCCTCACACCGGGCCTACCACGCACAGATGCTCAACGCCTATATGCAGCAGTTCTTCATCACGCTGCTGCGCAACCACGAGCAGGACCTTTCCCTGCCCGAATTTGCCGGCACGGCGCACATGGACGAGCTGCTCTTCCTGCTGCGGTACATCCAGGAGCACGCCGCGAGCGTCACGCTCAACGAGCTCTCCCGCCTGTTCAACTACAGCGAGTGGCAGATCCAGCGCGTGCTCAAGAAGAGCACCGGCAAGAGCTTCACCGAGATCACGCAGTCGATCCGCATGGAGGAGGCCGCGCGGCTGCTGCGCCGGACGCGCGATCCCGTCTCCAAGATCGCGCAGGAGCTTGGCTACGCGAATCTCGGCAACTTCCGCAAGCTCTTCCGCAAGCGCTACGGCATGTCGCCGGCGGAATACCGAAGGGTCCCCGAGGCCGCCCGGGCCGCCTCTGCCGAAGCCGCGCCCGGCTGAACGCGAGGGCAATCTCTGGCGTGAAAAATATTGCAAATTCCCCGCCGAACCAGGCTGCGGCCCTTTACTTTTCCGTTCTGCTTTGTTATAATTCAAGATGTAAATAAGGCTCTGGCTTATCTTTTTATGGAGGAGACCAAACAATGATCAACTGGAACAATCTCGATACCCTGCGCTCGTTTGGCAAGCTGGCGGCGCTCAAGGGCCGCGTCAATCTGCCCGAGGCGATGGCGGGTGAAAACGGCGCAGCGCGCGTGGCAAGCTACAGCGTGCCCATGGCCTGCGGCCTGTGCTACAATTTTGCGGCCAAGGCCGTGGACGACGAGGTGCTCTCCGTGCTCGCGGAGCTCGCCAAGGAGGCGCAGCTGACCGAGAAGTACGAGGCACTCTACAACGGCGAGATGATCAACACCGGCGAAAAGCGCCTGGTGCTCCATCAGCTGACCCGCGGTCAGCTCGGCAAGCCCGTGATCGCCGATGGCATGGACAAGCGCGAATTCTACGCCGGCGAGCAGAAGAAGGCCGCCGACTTCGCCCGGAAGGTCCATGCAGGCGAGATCACCAACGCCGCAGGCGAAAAATTCACCACCGTCGTGCAGATCGGCATCGGCGGCAGCGACCTGGGCCCCCGCGCGATGTATCTGGCGCTGGAAAACTGGGCCCGGCAGAACGACACGCTCAAGCTCGAGGCCCGCTTCATCAGCAACGTCGACCCCGACGACGCGGCCAACGTGCTCAAGACGATCGACGTGGCCCACGCGCTGTTCGTGCTGGTCTCCAAGTCCGGCACGACGCTCGAGACCCTGACCAACGAGACCTTCGTCAAGGAATCTCTGAGAAAAATGGGCCTCGACCCTGCAAAGCACATGGTCGCCGTGACGAGCGCGACCTCCCCGCTGGCCAAATCCAGCGATTATCTGGCCGCCTTCTTCATGGACGACTACATCGGCGGCCGCTATTCCTCCAGCTCCTGCGTCGGCGGTGTGGTGCTGTCGCTGGCCTTCGGCCCAGAGGTGTTCGCCCGCTTCCTCGACGGCGCCCACGCGGCCGACGAGACCGCCAAGGAGCCCGAGCTGCGCAAGAACCCCGCCATGCTCGACGCGCTGATCGGCGTCTACGAGCGCAACGTGCTGGGCTATCCCGTGACCGCGGTGCTGCCCTATTCCCAGGCGCTCAGCCGCTTCCCGGCGCACCTGCAGCAGCTGGACATGGAGTCCAACGGCAAGCACGTCAACCGCTTCGGCGAGCCGGTCCGCTACGCCACCGGCCCGGTCATCTTCGGCGAGCCCGGCACCAACGGCCAGCATTCCTTCTACCAGCTGCTGCACCAGGGCACCGACATCGTGCCGCTGCAGTTCGTGGGCTTCCGTCAGAACCAGGCCGGCATGGACATGGACATCCAGGGCAGCACCAGCCAGCAGAAGCTGTGCGCCAACGTGGCCGCGCAGATTATGGCCTTCGCCTGCGGCAAGCAGGACGCCGACCCCAACAAGAGCTTTGAAGGCGGCCGGCCCTCGAGCATCATCACCGGCGATCAGCTCACCCCCGAGGCGCTCGGCGCGCTGCTGGCCCACTTTGAGAACAAGGTCATGTTCCAGGGCTTCTGCTGGAACGTGAACAGCTTCGACCAGGAGGGCGTGCAGCTGGGCAAGGTGCTGGCCAAGCGCGTGCTGGCCCACGACACCGACGGCGCCCTGAAGGCCTACAGTGAGCTCTTGGCCATCTGAGCCGAAGGCCGATCCGGAACCAGGGTATCTCCGCAGACGCGGAACCAATATATTTGATTAAAAATCAGAAAGGATGCGCGACGATGTCTATTGAGTATCTCAAGAATCATGTGGAAAAGCCCGAAAAGAAGGCGGCCGAGGGCCTGGTCAAGAAGGTAGCCCAGGCGGCATTCGACAAGAAAGACGCACCTGCCGAAGCTCCGGCTGAGAAAAAGCCGGAAAAGACGGTCGACGAGATCGCCCAGGAGGTCATTCGCGGCCTTTGGGGCAGCGGCGCAGAGCGGAAAACCCGCCTGACCGAGGCCGGCTACGACTACGACGCCGTCCAGAAGCGTGTCAACGAGCTGTTCAAGTAAGAATCTGAAAAACCCCCGCCGAGGAACTTCCCCCGGCGGGGGTTTTTCCGTTTGCCAAAACCACCGGGCGCAGCGCAGTTGGATGAACCGCCCGCACTCCCACCCCTGTCATTGCGAACCAGTGCCGCAGCACTGGTGTGGCAATCCGTTCCCCCGGCACTCCCGTCACCGGGTCCTGCCTCCGGCGGCCCTATTTTCTTTGGCTCTTGCCCAAAGAAAACAGGGGAAAAGAAAGGCCGCTTTTCGTCCCGTAAGCTTTCCCGGCAACCATCGTACCGCTCTGCGAGCTGCTTGCTTTTTGGGTACCAGGGAAGGATTTGCCTGGTGTTTCTATCCCCGCGCCTGCGCTGGCTTTGGCCCCGAGCGGGGTGCGCTGCTCCATCGGCCAATACGGCAGGTCTCATCCTGCACTGCACCCGTAGCGGACGGGTCTCCCGTCCGCGTGCCTCTGCGAGGGGAACGGATTGCCACACCAGTCTGCGGACTGGTTCGCAATGACGGTGTTGGGAGGCTTGCACAATTTTCCGGCTGCTGTGCATATCGAGGCAAATGCATTCGTGCCGAATGCCGGGACGTCGAGGACGCCGTCCCCTACGGCAATAGAGGGCAGTCCGCACCGTAGGGGCGAGCATTGCTCGCCCGCGCGCGCAGACCATGCGGCGGTACCGTGCTTTGCAAAAAGCTCCCCTCATGTCATTCTGAACGCAGCGAAGAATCTGACTGCGGCATAGAAGGCGGATAGAACAGATTCTTCGCTGCGCTCAGAATGACAAGGAAGAAAGCTAGAACGGGCGACCAAGCCTCCGGCCGGGAAAAACCTCCGTGCGGTGCCTGACCCCTGGCCCCTGAATCCTGACCTCTATTTCCTATTCACTATTCCTTATTCCCTAATCCCTGGCCCCTGACTCCTGACCGCTAAAAAAATCATCAAAGGCGGAATATCGGGCAAACTATTTTTCTGCTTGACATTTTGAATGTCATATGCTATATTCCAAATGGAGTTAGCGGATGCTAACTCATCGAGAAACGCAAGAAGAAGCAGACAAGGAGACCTGTTCCATGTCCGAACAGCAGTTTATCCGCAGCACCGCGCCGACCCTGGCCGGGATCAAGACCGGCAGCCTCTTTCCGTTCCGCTACGCCTCCAGGGCCGAGGCGATCCGGGCGCTGCGGCGCTACAACCGGCGGCTCACCCCAAAGGGCTTGCGCCTGCTGCCGCTGCGCATGACGGACAGCTTTGCCATGCTCTATCTCTACCGCCCCGGCCAGCTCGGCGCGGACCTGCAAAAGCGGGAGGCTGCCGCGCTGCTGCATCAGGCGGGCTATCCCGACGCGCGCGAGGACAGCTGCCTCAGGGAGCTGCGCCGCCGTCTGGCCGACGGCGCGGACTTTCCCCACGAGATCGGCCTGTTTCTGAGCTACCCGCCCGAGGACGTGCGCGGCTTCATCGAGCACCGCGACTGCAAGTGCGTCGGCTGCTGGAAGGTCTACGGCGACGAGGCCGCCGCCCGCCGGACCTTCGACCGCTATGCCCGCTGCACGGACTGCTATCTGCGGCAGAACGCCAAGGGCTGCCCGCTCGAGCGCCTGACCGTCAGGACCAACGGAAATTGAAAAATCATATAAATCATATAAAGGAGTGTATTTGACATGAAGAAAATCGCGATTGTTTATTGGAGCGGCACCGGCAACACCGAGGCCATGGCCAATGCCGTCCTCGAGGGCGTGCAGGCGGCCGGCGCCGAGGGCAGCCTGGTGACTGCCGCGGAGTTCACGCCGGACGCGCTGGCGGACTTTGACGCCTTTGCCTTCGGCTGCCCGTCGATGGGTGTGGAGTCGCTGGAGGAGGGCGAGTTTGAGCCCATGTTCCAGGCCTGCGAGCCGGCGCTTGCCGGAAAGAAGCTGGCGCTGTTCGGCTCCTACGGCTGGGGCGACGGCGAATGGATGCGCAACTGGGAGGATCAGTGCCGCGCAGACGGCGCCGAGCTGGTCTGCGAGAGCGTGATCTGCAACGACGCGCCTGACGATGAGGCCGCCGAAAACTGCCGCCGCCTGGGCGCCGCCCTGGCCGGCTGATCCGAATATCGCCTGCAGCAGACCGCCGAAAACTGCCGCCGCCTGGGCGCCCCCCTGGCCGGCTGATCCGAATATCGCCTGCAGCGAACCGCCGAAAACTGCCGCCGCCTGGGCGCCGCCCTGGCCGGCTGATCCGATTATCGCCTGCAGCGAACCGCCGGAGCACCCTCCGGCGGTTCGCTGCGTCTGCGCGCCTGGTTCGCCGCGCCTTCGCGCCCGGTTCGCCGCGCCTGGGCGCCCGGTTCGCCGCATCTGCGCGCCCGGTTCGCCGCATCTGGGCGCCCGGTTCGCCGCGTCAGCACGCCCGGTT
>CADBKF010000010.1:0-10665 GCA_902795195.1 Oscillospiraceae bacterium | reverse complement strand
GTTCGCCGCATCTGGGCGCCCGGTTCGCCGCGTCAGCACGCCCGGTTCGCCGAGTCTGCGCGCCCGGTTCGCCGCGTCAGCGCGCCCGGTTCGCCGCGCTTGCGCGCCCGGTTCGCCGCGCTTGTGCGCCCGGAATTGAGGTATAGCCTGCATATACAATGATTTTATGTAATGTTCCTGTAATTTTTCCGTGAAAATGACGAAAGCCCCGAAACCATTGTGGTTTCAGGGCTTTTTCATGGTGGACGATGTAGGACTCGAAGTGCAGGGCTACCGGCTATCGCGGATATGGCATCCAATAATTCCATTGTTTCCAGGCAGCAATCTATTTTATGATATAAAAGCTACAAAATCTATAACGGATCTCATTAGAATGGGTATCAAATGAGTATCACAACCGCACAGAACGTATCTTCAAATCTATTGAATACCCACATGATTTATTAAACAGAATACAGATTTGGAGGATACAACTATGATTACCTTTGATGAACTTCCCAATGTGATAAACGCGAAAGAACTGTCAGAATACCTTAATATCTCTATTTCTAGCACCTATGATATATGACGCGAAACCACGAAGACAGAGAAAACCGCCCATTGAATACTCGAGGATTCCACTTAGCTTTACCATTTTCTATTCCTCTCTTATTCTATAATATTGGAATACTTCACTGCATCGTCGATAGCATACATGAGCATACTAGCTGTAGTAAGGCGGCGGTATGCCTCTTCAGCAGACAATATCTCGCTATTAGAATGAGCTTTCGGATTGCGGAGAGCAGACATTGCTCCTGCGAGCATTTGCATATAGCCCTTTTGCTTGTTATATCCGGTTTCCGTGCTTCGATCACAAAACTCTATAAGCGGGTTATTAGTTGAGAATACGGTAGTCATGGCTGTGTCCCCGTCTGGAACCTTGCTTCCGGGATTCACAATCGAAAACAGGTTTTTAACACGCGCATTGATCTCAATGAAAGCATCCTCCGCTGCGTTTGCGAAATGACCGTCCTCATATAGCTTCTTTGAAGATTTCTGGATTAGCGGATGTATGTAGGACCATAGATCAGCAGTTGTTTGTTTCTCTGTGGATGGCTCCTGGCCTTGGGCAAAAAGATAATCCAGTCCGAAGAGGATTTCCCCGATAGCGTATGGATTGATGAAGGTTTGCCCGAATTGGTTAGTGGCGAACAGAATATCCTTTGCTGCGAGCAATTGTCGGGCAATTTGAGGATCATCTGTTTTGCACTCATCCGCTATTGTGATGATGCTCTCACGAATGCCTGCGACATCAACAGCAGTAAACTGCATACTCAGCACATTAGGAGTGCCCGCTATCTGTCGAAGTTGGCCGGACAGCTGATTTATCTGCATGCTCTTGAATAACGAATTCATTATCTATTCTCCCAGCAACTCTTTTTCAAACTGTGCTTTGGCCTCTGCCCATTCTTTCAACACTTGTTTTTTGAGCTCATTAGCATGATTGCGGCGCTGAATCAATTCATCTGCTATCTGATCTTGAATAGTTTTTGGCGGAAGCGGAATTATTACTTTTTTCAGTGTGTCAGTATTTACTCCCGCCTGATTGTTGAAGTTTGTACACAATAGTTTCCAGTATCCAATACCCAATAGCACATTAAAGAACGCTGCAACATAATATGGGTTAACATCCTTTTTAAACCTAATTCGTGTAATATGATTTGATGCTGCGCAGACAATATCAGAATCAAAAACTGTAGTTTTTCCAACCCAGTCGGGAGAATTAGTATTATTAAATAGCACCTCGCCTTTCACACAATAATCTTCGGGTTTTAGCCGGCTAATGGGTACATACTTTTTCGTCTCAAATGACAACTCACCTTCCGATGTAATACTAAATGGGCGTAAATGCGGTACCCGCTGATCATCAGGAAGATCCTCAGCCTGATCTTGCTTGCCAGCGGCAAAACCAGAAACAATCCGTTCGCTGATTTCACCGATCGAAGCAGTGGGATATTGAGAGTTTTCGATCTGCTTTCTGAATCCTGTGAATCTTGGGGAATAGTAATCAGCATCAAGGCGACCGTCAATGTCCGAGAAGCTTGCTTTGTATATGAACTTGTTCTGATGTGCTTCATCAAAAACAGCATCGTGAAGAGCTCCATTTTGAAACAGCTCAAATATCTCTACGATTTCATCGAGCTGGGAGTCCGTCTTTCGACCGGTGGCATCATAGCCGATCAACTCCGGAGCGGCCATGAAAATCGCTTCATCCGGATCCGGTTTCTCAGTCGTTTTTCTCTTTCGCACAAAGATAATAGACGCTTTCACCCCAGCGCCAAAGTGTGCAAAGGCGTGCTGCGGCAAGCTGACGACCGCCAACAGTTGGAAGTGTTCCAGAATGAAGTCCCGGACATACTGAGAAGAGCTGTTCGTCAGAACCCCGTCCGGCAGCACGATTGCCGCTTTTCCGGTTCCTGGCTTTAGGAATTCCCAGATCCGCTCGATGAAGAGAATTTCTGAGCTTTGATTTTTCCTCGGCTTCGCTTTTCCTTTTGCGTCGTAGTTGTTGCCAAGTGTATAGTTTGACAAATATGGTTTCTCTGACAGGTTGATCGTAGAGCCAAACGGCGGGTTCGTCAGAATCAGGTCAAACTTTCCCTCTTCAAAGCCCCGATTATGGTCATGCATCCGTTCGATGCTGTCCAGCGCGTCATAGCTAATCACATTGGTATGACCGTCGTCATGAACGATCATATTCATCTTTGCGACGCGGGCAATTTCGTCATTGATCTCGATGCCGTAAAGATGCTTTGAAGCAAAGTCATGCCAATAGGTGAAATACTCAACCGCCTGGGTGGTTCTGTCGTAGTATTCTCCCGCCTGAGAGCGCATGTAGTCCAGCGCATGCAACAGGAAGCCGCCGGAACCACAGGCCGGGTCCAGCACATCCCAATCATGTTCAGGCTTCATCATTTTCACGGCAAATTCAATGATTGGGCGCGGCGTAAAATACTGACCGAAATCACCCTTGAAAAAGCCGTCCATAAACTGCTCAAAGGCAACGCCCTTTACATCAAGGTCCGTTTTGCTCAGATTGATCGCTTCCAAATGAGAAACGACCGTCCGAAGAACACGGTCATCCACCTTAATGGAGTCCGTAAATACCTCTGGGTCTTTAACTTTTTGTTCATCATACAGATCGTTAATCCGCTTTGCCAGTTTGGAAGAAGGCTCATGGGTTTTAATCTGGAATTGATAGGGCTCGCCCTTTTTCCTGGGCTTCTGCTCATCGCTGATCTTTACGAAAATCAACTTGCAGAGCTCACCGAAGGCTGTAGGGGGAGAAAGACGTCCGCCACCCCAAAGGGTATTATGGCATTTCTTGATCGCGGCAATCAATACTTCCCGATCTACCGCTTGAATATCGGGAGCTGACTTCTTCTTCCCATCAGCATCTGTATAGACTCCGCCTTTATAGAAACGAAAAGCCTGCGGTTTTCCATATGCACGGGGGAGATCGGCAATGATATTATTCTCACGCTCAAATATGCCGGTGCTGTCGTCCGAGAAATCCAAGACACGGCGGGTTGCGCCAGCAATGATGACAACATAGCTTGCACGCAGCTTAACCCATGTTGCGTTGCCCACGCCTTGTTCGATTGCCTGCAAAAACTCTGCATCGGTTACACCGTCGCGCTTACACTCTACCACCGCAAACGGCTTTTTGCATTCATCATCAGAGAATATAACAATATCAGCACGGTCTGTCGGAACACGATCCGGGATCGTCACCTCAACCTTGATACGATTTGCGGGATAATCGTACTCATATATCAGTTCTGCCCAGAACTCGGCCCGAACCCGTTCTTCAGGATCGTTAAAGTTTTCACTATGATTGTCCGATGAAACGTAAATGATTTTTTGCTTATTCTCCGGTCCGGTTTTGATGGCATATCCATCTTTAATTGCTCTTTCCAAATAAGTCATAGGTGAATCCTCCGCTTCACGATAGGTTTCAATTACTCTCTGCACGCTATCCGTTCTTCTCTGCATTTCCCAGCAAATACAGGAATGCAAACGCCGGGATGCGAATCAGCTCGCGGCCGTCGGGAGTATGGTGAACGCCATAGTCGTCGGCGCATCTGGGGACGATGATGGAAGCACTGGCCTCGCGGCTGAGTTCGATGATGGTGTTATCGGAAGAAATCTATCCTTCCAATCATTCAGGCTGCGACGCAAAAAGCTCGTCCATGAGCTGGACCACTGCATCGCAGGTTTCCGCAAATTCAATATCGGCAGCATAGTCAAAATCTTTGCTGTAGTTGCTCCACTGGCGGTTCATCACGTCGCTGTGCTTGACAATCTCCATAATACTGCAATATTGCTTCACCGTTTCCGTTGTGCCGCGTTTTTGCGTTGTGGCATCAAGTGCCTGCCGGAGCGTTGGCATATCGAGGTTGTCTGCCCGCAGCTTGCGCAGAATGTAAATATCGTAATAGTCTCTCGGGCGGGTGTTCTGATCGCCGCGGGAGACGACCGTTTCCAGCTTCTCCGCCAGGATCGTCGCCAGATTATATGCCATCACTTGGATATACCGATCCTCCAGCATCAGCTTGTATTGGAACACGACCTCACGCGGTGTGATCTTATCGCCGGTCGTGATATCCAGCTTCAGCGGGACAGCCAGCGGCGCGTAATCCGCCGTGAGCGCCACCCGGTAGCCGGTGTACTCGTCGCCTTCGCGGATCGGTCCGATGCCCTTCAATGTAAAGGTGACGTCATCTTCGATGGGGATCGCCGCCACCTCTTCGATCATACGCTGAATCGTCTCCTCCGTGACCGGGAAGCCTTTCATCGTGGCGTCCATGTCCATGGTCGCTCTGGAATCAAGACCTACCATGGAAGCAATCAGGAAACCGCCCTTCAGAATGAAATTGTCCTTGAACCGAGAGACGGAAATCCGTTCCAGGAAGCGCTCCAGCATATAGTTCTGGAGGACCAGCTGGGCGGAAATCTTTTTCTCTTTTGCAATCTTCTTCACAACAGCCTTCAGCTGCATCGCGTTTTTCACAGCAGTACCTCCAGATATGATCTGAGCTTTTCCTCGACCTTCAGCGTTTTTGCGTATTGTGACAGCAGCGGGATATTCTTCTCTTTCTGCGCAGCATAGCGTTTGAACGCGTCGGTTACAACACTCACATCCACACGGTTTCGTGACCGCAGCACGTCACAGAGCGTCCGCTCGGCGTCGTAGACCGCAACTGTGTTCCCGCTGGGCGTTTGCGCCTTCGTAATACCAAGGCTGTAATACGGCTCTTTTGCGCCGCTGCACAGGATTCCTTCGGCTTTCGGTTTTGAGAGATTGTAGGTGCCGGGGAAGGTCATATGGTATTTCGCCGGGGTACGGTCGGTCAGGTTCCAGAGAAACAGAGCGGTCTCCAGGGAGTAGATCCCGCGTTTGAATCGCTCCTGCAGCGACACAAACTCATCCTCCCAGGCGTCAGGAAGGATATAAATGCCCCGTGCGGTTTTTTCCAGTTTTCCGAGATCGGCAAGATATTTCAGGCAGCCGCGCGAGAGTCCGGCGTCAACAACCATAGAGGCAGTAAGGACACCGTTATTCTGCTTGGCCAGATCAAGGATTTGCTGCGTGTGATTCATACGGTCATCCTCCCTCTCACGAAATTGACTTTCATGCTTGCTATTATATGATAAACAAGCACAAAAGTCAATATCTATTCTGCTGTTTTAGTTTCGCGCACAACCTCAGCTCTGAGCTGCAGATGCTCCTGTTCCAGCGCTTTCCATTGACGATCCAGCTCCTGGAATTCCTCCAGGGCTTTTCTCATTTCGGGGGAATCGTAGGGACTCCCTGCTGTACCAACTTGCGGAGCTGCTCACGGGCGGCTTCGACTTCGATGCCGAGGCTGTAGAGTCGGGCGGCAGAGCGGAGAAGGAGGTCTTTTTTGTAATCCATCTGTTTTTCCTCTTTTCTTTGGCATGTGCGTCTACTTACATAAGATATCTTACAACTGTTAATCCAAGTCTATCAAAGATAGACTATCCATGTCAAGTTATTTTCGGAGGGATGCGCATGGATCGGTTTGGAACAGTTCGTATCAATCTTGCCCGTGTGATCGAAGAAAAGGGCATCAGTAAAAACAAGCTCAGCCAACGAGCTGAAATGCAAAGGACGCAGCTAAACAACTATTGCAACAACCGCATCTCCCGCCTGGACATTGATGTGCTGGCGAGGCTCTGCACTGTGTTGGATTGTGAGATCGGTGATATTCTGGAATTCGTTCCACCTGAGAAGTGAATTCAATAACATATAACAAGCCTCTCTGTATGGTTCATCTTTGCCATACAGAGAGGCTTGTTTGTCTTAATGCTATTCTTTCTGAGCCAGCGCCTGGAGCTGATCACGCCTGGCGTAAATCACGTTCATCACTGAGACGCGCTTTCTCGGTTCATCGATCCAAAAGTACACATAGAAGTTCTTTGCAAGGAGCCTTCTGACACCGCGGGAATGCCAGGGCTCGTCGTCCATCGGTTTGAAGCGAGCCGGGAATTGCGCAAGACTGGTGATTTCTTCCCGGACGGCGCGGATGTACTCCAGAGCCGTATCCGGCGAGAGCAGAACGTCTGCGATATAATTCCGCAGCTCCCAAAGGTCCTCAACAGCGTCCGGCGTCATGACGATCTCATAGTTGTCCATCAATTCAGCCCTTTCTCCAGCTCATCAAAGACCTCGGAGAAGGGGAGGCCTTTTCCGGAAACAGCCTGTGCATAGCTGTGTTGCAGCTTGGCATTCAGCTCTGCGTCGGTCATCGTGTCAAGCGTCTTCGGCTGGGCAGGGATGGTCAGGGAAAACGGCACGCCATTCCGGAAAATGATTTGCCGGTACAGGGAATTGATCACCACGGACACAGGGATACCGAGCTTTTGCAGGATTTCTTCTGCCTCAGTTTTGACCCCGTATTCCACACGGGCGCTCACGGTTGCGTCTTTCACAGCAATCACACCACCTTTCACGCCTATTGTACAACAATGTCTTGCAAATTGCAATACATTTTATGCATCACATCTTGTTTTTATTTCTTAGTAGCATCTTTACATGCCTCAGAGCAGTATTCCTCAGCCGGATTGGGCGCGATAAACGGCTTATGGCATTTCTTACAGAGTTTCAGCGGATTCTGCTCGTCGGTCAGCATGACGCTGAGCAGAAAGCGGATGTCGAGCAGCAGGGAATGAAAGTCCCAGACCAAAGTGGGCTTGCCCCGCAGCTCGATGTGGTATGTCGGGGCAATGCCCTCAAAAGCGGAAATACCTCTCTGGTAGAGGCTGAGGACGTCCGGGTCCTCCCGGTTCCGGTCTTCCAGATAGAACTTTGTGGTCAGCACATGGAACGCCCAGTCCTTGAACAGCTTGCAAAGCCAATCGTAGCGCTCGCCATAGTTGCGCATAAAGCTCATGGCCTTGGCCTGGGGATCGGCCTGAAAGGTCATAGCAAAGGCAATCTCATATTTGTCGCCGGTCTGCCAGACAGACTCCACGCCTTTCTTGTGGAAGTCCGGCCGGATGAAGGGGAAGAACAGGCGCAGATATTCCTGGGTTTCCATGGTCTCCTTCCGCAGAAACGGATTCTTCGGCAGATACACCTTCTCATAGGTGATAAACTCCGCCGTCGTCGGCAGGGCTGTCATAATCCCAAGCAGCCCGTACTTCCCGGCGAAGGCCAGGATCGCCTGCTTCAGCTTCGCTTCCGGTTCCTTCTGAAACTGCATCATACCGATTTCAATCGCGTCAAACACCAGCGTGTTCGGGTCCTTCATGGGATCGTACACGCTGGGTTTTGCTTTTTCTGCGGGCAGCAGATAGCAATTCCCATCCGGGGCGGTTCTCCATACATATTCGGAATACCGGCCCCAATGGGCGCTGGTATGTAAAAACAGATCACGCATCTTCGTCACCGTCCTTTTCTGTCGTTATCCTGACGCCCTCCGGGGAGAACTCTGCCAGGAAGGTTTTTTCATTCAGCGTCAGTATGCAGCCGTTGGCCTGCCGCTGCAGCAGACTGTCATATACCTGTCTGCGAACATGCCGCAGAATGACGTCCCGGACCTTGCGGATGTTGCGGTCTGACTGCTTGCGCATGCAGGCAAGCTGTTGCGGGCTGTAAAGCCGCAAATAGAGGAAATACAGGATTTCCTTGTGCTTCCCTTTCAATTCCATCACAGGCCGGCGCAGGTATTCCTTGGAGGTCAGATTGTGCATCTCATAAGGGCAATCGAACAGATAGTCCAGGAAGCTGCCCTGCCGAAGCTGTGACCAGGTTGGATCGTTCAGCCATTCCGGGAGAATCAGATCGATGCCGCTTTTCTCGTGCAGATGGCTGTTCCACTCCATCGGGGTGTCGCCGCGCAGCTCCTCGTGATTGCGCTGGGTCCGGGCGGCGCTGGCGTCCTTGTTATCCCAGAAGTGGACAATCTGTTCATAGTCCTTCATGGAGCGTGCTGCAAATTCGATTCTATTCAGGGCCTCATCCTTCAGCTCCCGGATCAAGCGCTTCTTTAGGGATCGACGGTTTTCCTCCAGCAATCTTCGATACACAGGGTGCTGTGTCAGAGAATCATACCATGACTCATCGCTGCCGGGTTCCTCTGCGTCTACCTCTCCGTGCTGATCCAGGGAAAGCTCGACCGCATCCGGTTCGATCTCGAAAATGTCCTTTTCCCAGACATCCGGTGTTGGCTTTTCAGGAGGCTCGGCGTCCGGATCGTCCCACCAGGCATTCTCGTCTTCTGCTTCGTCCGCTGTTTCACCGGGGCTGAGAAGCCGCAGAAATTCCTCTGAAAAGGCATCAAAACCAGACTCGTCCTCGGGATCGACATCCGGTCTCCATACTTCAAATTCATCCAAGGGCAAGCCCTCCTTTCCCGGAAAAAATTTTTTCATCTTTTTTCTGAAAACAGTTCTGAAAATGGCCTCTGGTTTTCCTATAAGTGAGGGAGGCCACAGGAACCTCGGCTACATGTGGCTGCATGTTCCATTATAGGGAAGTGCATGTCCAATAGATTGGACACAAATGCAAGCCCGAAAAAAAGCTCGCCGCTTGGCGGGCTGATTTGCCGGATTTCTGTTTTTGTGAAAACTGGTCTCACAATTTGAGACGGGTTGCTTGACCGGGAAGGAGGTGATAAAGATGACAAGCATTTTTGAGGCCGTGAAAGCGGCGGTGCCGGTGCGGGCGGCAGCAGAACGATACGGATTGGAGGTGAATCATTCCGGTATGGTACGCTGCCTGTTTCACGAGGACCGCACGCCGAGCATGAAGCTGTACGAGGACCACTTCTACTGCTTCGGCTGCGGCAAGCACGGCGATGTGATCGACTTGGCTGCGGAGCTGTTCTGTATTCCACCCTATGACGCAGCCTGCAGGCTGGCGGATGATTTTGGCGTAGACACAAACGTTGAAACCGTTCACCAGCTGGTCAGGAAGGAGCTGCGAGCCTTCCGGGAGGATCAGCTCCGATGCCAGCGGGTGCTGAGCGCGTATCTGCGGCTGCTGAAAAATTGGAAGGAGCGATATGCGCCGACTGACTCCGAGGCCAAACCGGACGACTGCTATGTGGAAGCCTGTCAGATGATCGACACCATTGATTATCTGACGGATCTGCTGATCGTCGGTACGCTCGAGCAGCGGGTCAAGGCCGTGGACCTGCTGCTGGCCGATGGCAAGATCGACCAACTGGAAGAACGGCTCAACCGCCTGCAGGATGCCGAAAAGGAAACAGCATAACAGGCTGCGCAGCAAATGGCCGGCTGTGCCGGAAAACAAAAAGGCCAAATTATAAGAAAGGAGATCTTTATGTATAAAAGCTACGACGATCTTCCCAGCGTCCTGAGCGCGAAAGAACTGAAGGACTTTCTGGGAATTTCCCGCGCGGGAGCATATAAGCTTCTGCATCGGAAAGACTTTCCGACCCTGCACATTGCTTCGCGTCTGATGGTTGCGAAAGACAAGCTGCTTGCGTGGATGGAGCAGAATACGGATACTGTTTCCAGCATGAAGTAAAAAACGACTGCTTCCAAATCGCCTGCTGCAACAGGCGGGACACAGTCGCTTTTCTTTTTACCCTACACACAGTATAGCCGATGTCATGAGAAATGACAAGCCCCTGTTTTGATATTTTTTGAAAAAACGGGAATCGCACAAAGAAGCATTTCTCACGCAAACCCCACGCCCGGACGAAGGAAGCTGTGCTTCCGAGGGAGGCTGTGGGAAGACTGCGGTGCAGTTTTGCCGCAGAGGGCAAGAACATTTTTTGAAAATGCTTGCAGCCCACGACGAGGGACGCATTTCGATTTTGTCATTCCGAACCAGTGACCGATGTCACTGGTGTGGGAATCCGTTCCCTGCAAAGGGAGAGCGGATTGCCACGACCAGTCTGCGGACTGGTCTCGCAATGACAGATAGGGGTGTGTCCCTCGGCGCAGGTCGTCGCAACGACCGCATTCCCACGTTCCCCCTCGGACAACTCCGAAGCCCAGCGCCAGCGGGTTCGGAGTTGGGAGGAGGCACAACGGAGCACAGCCGAAGAAAACCCGGCACTTACGCAACCGGGTTTTCTGAGCCGTGCGCAGTTTGCGCCGACGAAGAGCCCACGGTACTTTGCAGCC
>CADBKF010000009.1 GCA_902795195.1 Oscillospiraceae bacterium | reverse complement strand
GTCCCAGCCGTGCTCGTCGTCGCCGATCAGCAGGCGCTTGGGGTCGGTGGACAGGGTGGTCTTGCCGGTGCCGGACAGGCCGAAGAAGATGGCGGTGTTTTCGCCGTTCATGTCGGTGTTGGCAGAGCAGTGCATCGCAGCGATGCCCTTGAGGGGCAGGTAGTAGTTCATCATGGAGAACATACCCTTCTTCATCTCGCCGCCGTACCAGGTGTTGATGATGACCTGCTCCTTGCTGGTGACGTTGAAGGCCACGACCGTGTCGGAGCGCAGGCCCAGCTCGGCGTAGTTCTCGCACTTGGCAAGAGAGGCGTTGTAGACCACGAAGTCGGGCTCGAACTTGGCAAGCTCTTCCTCGGTGGGCTGGATGAACATGTTCTTGATGAAGTGGGCCTGCCAGGCGACCTCAACGATGAAGCGGACGGCCATGCGGGTGTCGGCGTTGGCGCCGCAGAAGGCGTCGACGACGTAGAGCTTCTTGTCGCACAGCTCCTTGACGGCGAGCTTCTTGACTTCCTTCCAGACGTCCTCGCTCATGGGGTGGTTGTCGTTCTTGTAGCCCTCGGTGGTCCACCACACGGTGTCCTTGGAGGTCTCGTCCATGACAATGTACTTGTCCTTGGGGGAGCGGCCGGTGAAGATGCCGGTCATGACGTTGACGGCGTCGAGCTCGGTCAGAACGCCCTTCTCATACCCGGTGAGGCTGGGGTCCATCTCTTCCTTGAACAGGAATTCGTAGGACGGATTGTGGATGATCTCGGTGGTGCCGGTAATGCCGTATTTGGTCAGATCAAGTGTTGCCATAATAAAGTACTCCTTTCAGCACTCAAATTTCCGTAATTATATTCTATACGAAACCCCCCGGATTTGCAACCGGTAAATTGTAAATTTTTTTAATACTCATTAAGTAAAGCCGTCAGATTAACTTGACATTTCTATTATTGTTTGGTATGATAATTGTAATTTAAAACTAAAAGGAGTGCGGTTATGAGAAAGCAGATAGTTTTACTTCTTATCTCTGTTTCGCTAGTCTGTTGCTTTTTTGTTATAAGAGAAAAAACATATGCATCTGGGTTAAGTAACCTTGTTGAAGATAGCATGTTGTATGTGTCAAAAACAGAACTTTTACAGTTATCTGATACTTCTACAGAACAAGGATACTATTATTTACAGCTCAGCAATCTGGAGAAAGGGATATATCTCTATATAAAAGAGCATGGAGCTGAGCATGATTTCATTTTATATGATGATGACAACCAGACTGTCGAAATCGGTACTGCTGTTAAGAGAGCACAGACTGCACTAATACACGATTATCCATATTACAGGATGTTTATTACAACCCCCTATGTTGATGTTGAATGTCTCGAAGATGGATATTGGATAAAGAAGAATGTTTTGGATTGCGAGGAGTATTTTAGAACAAAAGCCTTAGTGAATCTAAAAAGAATAGCTGAGGAAATAGGATATGGTGGAAGTCGATATAGTAGAATCCTTCGCTTAACACAATATAAGTTTAAGTTCATTGATTATGATTCATTCCAAAATGTAGTGGCATATCATGGAATCCAAACACCATACGATTGGTCCGTTTATGATTATACGGCAATTGGACCGCTGGTTAAGGGATTCGGAGTCTGTGAAGGTCTCTCGCAGGCATTAAAAATGCTATGTGATGAATTAGATATTCCTTGTATTATTGTTGGAACTGCTGCTCATGCTTGGAATTATGTTCAAATGGATGATGACCAATGGTACAGTATAGAATGGTCATATGTAAATAGTGATGATGGTGAGATATGTTATAATCTGTTTTTAGTAGGATCAGAAGATTTTGCGTATATATACGAAGATAATTACCATTGCACAGAAATGTTTTTGATATCTCCTGGTGATTTTGAGTTTCCTGAACTGAGCAAGAGCAGTTACCCTAGAGGAGAAGAAATAAACATAGATGTAAACCGTATTTCAGATGACGAAGAAAAGACTTATCTGTACAAAGTCAATGATGATGGTATTACTTGCACAATTACCGACTTTAGAGGAGGAAGCACGGGACTTTTGTCAATACCGGAAATGATAGATGGGTATGTTGTCACTGAAATTGGGCCATGTGCATTTAGGCAATGTAGTGGGTTTCAAGGAAACCTAATTATTCCTGATAGTGTACAAATTATCAATGATGCGGCTTTTGCACACTGTGAAGGGCTGGAAAAAATTACATTGAGCAAGAACCTAAATAGAATTGGAATGTTTGCATTTACTGGATGCTATAGAATTTGCGGGGATCTGGTGCTACCACAGAAAATGGATTCAGTTGGGCTGCGTGCTTTTAACTATTGTATAGGATTTGATGGGGACCTAGTCCTTCCTGATAATATCATATATGAGCGTGACACCTTTGGATCTTGTGGGTTTACGAACATTCTTGTACGAAGTACGAATAATCTGTATTCATCCATCGACGGCGTTTTATACTCTAAAGACATGAAAAAAATGGTTGGATGTCCTTGCGGGAAAAATGGAACATTGTATATTCCAGAAGGGGTTGAGGTAATAGGTGAGGAAGCTTGTAGCAATTGCCAGAAGATCGAGGAGATATTATTCCCGGCTAGCTTAAAAACTATCCTTCAGAATGCATTTGCAAATCATCAACTGTTTGGTGACATAATTCTTCCGGATTCTGTCACTTCAATCGGCTACAACGCGTTTTCTACGTATTATGATTCGGCAGGAAGAAAGAAACTCCAAACTGAAAAAAGAACGCTTCATCTACCAAATAATCTTGAAGAACTAGGAGGAAACGCTTTTTTTAACACCTACTGTTCTGGTGAGATTGCAATACCGGACACATTAAAAAGGTTCCTTGATTTAGAAGGGAACGAAATGTCTGAGGAAGAGATTATCTCAAATCAACAGGCTTATGGCGGATTATTCGGAAGTGAATGTTGCATGGAGAGTATCTCATTTCCCTGCACTAATACGCTGTTTTGCGAGATTGTTAGGATTAATCACGAAAACAATACTTCGGAAGATCAAGGATACATAAGAGAAGATGTTATTCATGATGGTGAGTGGGCAGTTACTTTCAAACCATCTTGCACTACTGCAGGAGAGGAGAGAAGAGTATGTACGATTTGTGGAAAGATAGAAACTAGGCCGATTAAGGCTTTAGGCCATACAACGAGTGCGCCGACGAAAGAGACTGAAGTTCCTGCAACTTGCACTGAGCCCGGTAGCTATGATTTGGTTACACGATGCACCATTTGTGGCGAGATACTGAGTACAGACTATATTATAATTCCAGTGCTGGGGCACACCCCAGCCGATGCCGCGAAGGAGAACGAAGCTGCGGCCACCTGCACTGAAAAGGGCGGCTATGATTCCGTCGTTTACTGCACTGTCTGCCATGAGAAGCTCAGCAGTGAGCATACAGAAATCGACGCCTTGGGACATGACTTTGGCGAATGGACTGTGAGCACGCCTGCGACCTGCACCGAGAAGGGTGAGGAAACCCGCTCCTGCGCTCGCTGCGATGCGAAGGAAACCCGCGAAATTGCCGCCTTAGGGCACACGCCTGGCGAGGCAGTCAAGGAAAACGAAGTTGCAGCCACCTGCACCGAAAAGGGCGGCTATGATTCCATCGTTTACTGCGCTGTCTGCCATGCTGAACTCAGCCGCGAGCATACAGAAATCGACGCCTTGGGACATGACTTTGGCGAATGGACCGTGACAAAAGAGCCCACTTGCACCGAAAAGGGAGAAGAAACCCGGACCTGCTCTCGCTGTTATGCGAAGGAAACCCGCGAAACTGCCGCCTTGGGCCATGACTATGCGGCCGTCGTGACTGCACCTACCTGCACAGAAAAAGGCTTCACCATTTATACCTGCTCCCACTGCGGCGACAGCTATGTTGCTGACTACGTGGATGCTCTGGGTCATGACTTCGGCGAATGGGCCGTGACAAAAGAGCCCACCTGTACCGAAAAGGGCGAGGAAAGTAGAACCTGCTCTCGCTGTGGTGAGAAAGAAACCCGTGAGATCGATGCTCTTGGTCATGACTATGTGGCCGTCGTGACTGCACCCACCTGCACGGAGAAGGGCTTCACAACCTACACCTGCTCCCGCTGTGGTGATAGCTATGTCGCGGATTACGTGGATGCTCTGGGCCATGACTTTGGCGAATGGACTGTGACAAAGGAGCCCACCTGTACCGAAAAGGGCGAGGAAAGCAGAACCTGTTCTCGCTGCGGCGAGAAGGAAGCCCGCGAAATTGATGCTCTGGGTCATGACTATGTTTCCATCGTGACCGCACCCACCTGCACGGAAAAGGGCTTCACTACTTACAACTGCTCCCGCTGCGGCGACAGTTACGTTGCCGATTATGTGGATGCCCTGGGCCATACGCCCGGCGAGGCGGTGAAGGAGAACGAAGTCGCAGCCACCTGTACCGAACAGGGCGGTTACGATTCCGTCGTCTACTGCACCGTCTGCCATGCCGAACTCAGCCGCGAACACTCCGAGCTTCCCGCGCTCGGCCACGAATGGAGCGAATGGACCGTGACCCGGCCGGCAAGCTGCACCGAAGCGGGTGAGGAATCCCGCCTGTGCGCCCGCTGCCTCGAGGCCGAATCCCGTGCAATCGAGGCGCCGGGCCATGACTGGGGCGAGCCCAGCTACGAATGGGCTGAGGATCTCAGCAGCTGCACCGCGACCCGCGTCTGCAAGCGTGACGAAAGCTACATCGAGACCGAAACGGTTGCCGTGACCAGCGAGATCACCCTGGAGCCCACGGTGGATGCCGAGGGCGAGCGGACTTACACCGCCACCTTCGAGAATCCGGCCTTCCAAACCCAGACCCGGACTGAGGCCATCGACAAGCTTGAGCCGCCTGCGCCTGTCAATCCCTTCGTGGATGTGGAAGAGAGCAAGTTCTACTACGACGCGGTCCTCTGGGCGCTCAACGCGGAACCGCAGATTACTGCCGGTACCAGCGAGACAAAGTTCAGCCCCAATGCAGGCTGCACGCGAGCGCAGGTGGTGACCTTCCTTTGGAGAGCGGCAGGGTGCCCGGAAGCAACCGGGGCAAACAATCCCTTCACGGACGTGACTGGCGGATACTATTACGACGCTGTCCTCTGGGCGGTGGAGCAGGGGATTACCTCCGGCACCTCGGCGACAAAATTCAGCCCCGGGGCCACATGTACCCGCGGACAGATCGTGACTTTCCTCTGGCGCTTTGAGGGCGAACCTATAGCGACCTCGGCCAACAATCCGTTTACCGACGTTCAGTCCACCGCCTATTACTACAAGGCGGTCCTCTGGGCGGCAGAGGCTGGTGTTACCTCCGGCACCTCGGCGACCAAATTCAGCCCCAACGCGACCTGCACCCGCGCACAGGTGGTGACCTTCCTGTACCGGGCGTGTGCAGAGTGATGAAGACAGGCAAAAACCCAATCAACACAACGCAAGCATAAACACCAACGGGCAGTCCCGGGTTCCGGGACCGCCCGTTGTTTTGTTGAGAACTGTAGGTTTGTCATGGCTTCGCACAGCGTAGAATCTCTGAATGTGCCGGAATCGATTCTTCGTCGCAAGCGCCTCAGAATGACAGGGGATCAGAGCAGCAGCACAGCAGGGGACACAGCCGGCCCCTACGGGTGCAGTACATACGGACGGGAGACCCGTCCGCTACGGGTGCGGTGCATTCGGACGGGAGACCCGTCCGATATGGGTGCGGTCCTTATCGGCGGGCGAGCAATGCTCGCCCCTACGGGTGCGTTCAGCATCGGGACACGGACAGCAGATTGCGGCCCCTATGGAGCAAGTTCCACGTTCCACATTCCGCGTTCCGCGTTCCACGTCCAACTTTCCACTTTCAACTGTCAACTGTCCACTGAATCCTGACCCCTGCCCCGGGTTCTGGGACCGCCCGTTGTCTATGATGATTTTTGCCTTCATTTTTTCCACAAAAATGACAAAATAAGGGTGGAAATCGGAAAGGACTTGTGCTATAATGGTATGCGGAAGAACTTGGATAGGCGGCAAGCTGTTTTCCCTGCCGCGCTCTTCAAATACATATCTTCGGAGGAACTTTTATGGCTAAAAAAGTCCAAATCACCGAAACCGTCCTTCGTGACGCCAACCAGTCTCTGATGGCCACCCGCCTGCCTTACGCCGATTTCGAGGACATCCTCGAGACCATGGACAAGGCCGGCTACTACTCCGTCGAGTGCTGGGGCGGCGCTACCTTCGACTCCTGCCTGCGCTATTTGGGCGAGGATCCCTGGGAGCGTCTGCGCAAGATCCGTGAGCACATGCCCAACACCAAGCTCCAGATGCTGCTTCGCGGCCAGAACCTGCTCGGCTACAAGCACTACCACGACGACGTGGTGGAAAAGTTCGTCGAGCTGGCCATCAAGAACGGCATCGACATCATCCGCATCTTCGACGCACTGAACGATTTCCGCAACATCGAAACCGCCCTCAAGGCCGTGCAGACCTACTCCAAGAAGTACGGCCGCCACGTCATCGCCTCCGGCTGCATCAGCTACACGCAGAGCCCCGTGCACACCGTGGAAAAATACGTCGAAATGTGCAAGGAGCTCGTCAGAATGGGCTTTGAGACCGTGTGCCTCAAGGACATGGCCGGCACCATGAGCCCGTTTGAGGCCGAGGGCCTCATCAAGGGCATCAAAAAGGCGCTGCCCAATGTCCCCGTCATCCTGCACACCCACTGCACCACCGGCATGGCCTACATGACCATCACCAAGGCCATCGAGTCCGGCGTGGACGTCATCGACTGCGCCACCTCCTGCTTCTCCAACGGCACCTCCCAGCCCGCCACCGAGACCATGTTCTACGCCCTGCAGCAGTATGGCATCGGCTGCGGCCTCGACGAGAAGGTCATCAACAAGGTCAACGACTACTTCAAGCCCATCAAGCAGAAGTACATCGACTCCGGCCGGATCTCTCCCAAGTCCATGGGCACCGACGCCCAGGCGCTGGTCTACAAGGTCCCCGGCGGCATGCTCTCGAACATGATCGCCAACCTCACCGACATGGGCGCCATGGACAAGTTCGACGAGGCCCTCAAGGAGATCCCCGAGGTCCGCAAGGATCTGGGCTATCCTCCGCTGGTCACGCCGCTGTCGCAGATGGTCGGCAACCAGGCCGTCACCAACGTCCTGGTGGGCGAGCGCTACAAGAACATCTCCAACGAGGTCAAGAACTACTTCAAGGGCGAATACGGCATTGCCCCGGCGCCCGTGAGCCAGGCGCTGCAGGACAAGATCCTGGGCGAGGGCAAGCAGCCTGTGGACTGCCGCATCGAGGACGCCAAGCGCACCGGCGAGGACTTCAGGAACGCCAAGGAAGCGCTGGGCGAGCTGGCCCGCAGCGAAGAGGACATCATGAGCTACATCTGCTTCCCCAAGCAGGCCAAGGAGTTCCTCGAGGCCCGCAAGGCCAAGGAAGAGAACATCGCCACCTACACCATCGAGGCAATGTAAGGAGGCTGTGCAATGCTGATGTTAGACGCAAACGCCCTCGGATTGTCTCATCTGGATATGGGCACCCGGGTCCTCACCGCGCTGCTGGGTTACGGCGTGGTGTTCCTGGGCCTGCTGATGCTCATGGCCATCGTGGCGATCATGGGCGCCATCTTCAAGGCCAAGGCCAAGCGTACCGCCATCGCTGCCCCTGCGCAGCAGGCGAAGGTCGCCGCCGCTGCCCCGGCCCCTGTCATTGAGGCCAAAACCGTGCCCGGCACCGCGGGTGAAGTCAAGCGCTTCGACGTGCCCGACAAGGAAGCTGCCATGATCATGGCCATCGTCGCCGATCAGATGGGCAGACCCCTGAACGAGCTGCGCTTCAAGTCCATCAAGGAGGTCAAGTAACATGAAATATAAGGTCACACTCAACGGAAGAACCTACGAGGTCGAGGTCGAGGCCGGCAAGGCCATGCTCCTGGACGAATACGAAGCCTATGCCCCGGCGCCCGCTGCGCCCGCCGCTGCCCCGGCAGCAGCCCCGGCTGCGGCGCCCGCTGCCGCACCCGCGCCCGCGGCGGTCAATCTGGCGGCCGGTGAGCCGGTCAACGCCCCCATGCCCGGCAACATCCTCAAGGTCGAGGTCAAGCAGGGCGACGCGGTCAAGGCCGGTCAGCTCCTGGTCATTCTCGAGGCCATGAAGATGGAAAACGAGATCGTTGCCCCCAAGGACGGCACCGTGGCGCAGGTCGTGACCAAGGTCGGCGACAAGGTCGATACCGGCGCGGCTCTGGTTGTCCTTGCATAAGGAGGGTGTCGGATGAACATTCTCGAAACACTGCAAAAGCTGTTGGCGGAATCCGGCTTTGCCATGATGTTCCAGAACGGCGGCTGGCGCAATCTGGTGATGATCGTCGTCTCCTGTGTGCTGCTGTATCTGGGCATCAAGAAGAAGTTTGAGCCGCTGCTGCTTGTGGGCATCGCCTTCGGCTGCCTGCTGGTCAACGTCAGCCTCTTCTTCGTCAAGGACGCCTCCGGCAACCTGGTCTCCACCGCCGACGCGCTCTACCACACGGATCTGTGGACCAAGTTCCTGGACCCGAACAACACCGAATACTACCATAACTTCGGCGCCATCCTCAAAGAGGGCGGCTTCCTGGATATCCTCTACATCGGCGTCAAGGCAGGCCTGTATCCCTCGCTCATCTTCATGGGCGTGGGCGCGATGACCGACTTTGGTCCGCTGATCGCCCGTCCGAGCTCCCTGATCCTGGGCGCTGCGGCGCAGTTCGGCGTGTTCTTCGCCTTCTTCGGCGCGAACTTCCTGGGCTTCACCGGTGCGCAGGCCGCCTCCATCGGCATCATCGGCGGCGCCGACGGCCCGACTGCCATCTACCTCACCACCAAGCTGGCCCCGGAGCTGCTTGGCCCCATCGCGGTGGCCGCCTACTCCTACATGGCGCTGATCCCCATGATCCAGCCGCCCATCATGCGGGCGCTGACCACCAAGAAGGAGCGCGAGACCGTCATGACCCAGGCCCGCGAGGTCAGCAAGACCGAGAAGATCATTTTCCCCATCGTGGTCACGATCTTCTGCGTGCTGCTGCTGCCCTCCACCGCCCCGCTGATTGGCTGCCTGATGCTGGGCAACCTCTGGCGTGAGTGCGGCGTGACCGAGCGCCTGTCCGACACCGTGCAGAACGCCCTCATGAACATCGTCACGGTGTTCCTCGGCATCTCTGTCGGCGCCACCATGGCCGGCGACCAGTTCCTCACCCTGCAGACCATCTACATTGTCGCCCTTGGCCTGATCGCGTTTGCCTTCTCCACCATCGGCGGCCTGCTGGTCGGCAAGATCATGTACAAGCTCTCCGGCGGCAAGATCAACCCGCTCATCGGCTCTGCCGGCGTGTCCGCGGTTCCCATGGCGGCCCGCGTGAGCCAGATCGAGGGCCAGAAGGCCAACCCCAAGAACTTCCTTCTCATGCACGCCATGGGCCCGAACGTGGCCGGCGTCATCGGCTCCGCGATTGCGGCCGGTTTCCTGCTGAAGGTGTTCGGCGGTTGACGTAATCATTCTGATCAATTTTACGGTCACCCATACAGATAATGTGCAGTTTGTCGCTTGTGCAAACTGCACATTTTTTTTGCGATTTTTTCTCCACAAAATCGGTCGGACAGGGGAGAGGAAATGCGCGCGGATTGCTTGTCAGTTTTTCAAAAAAGTGCTATAATATATGCACTGAAAAAGCGTCCACGAGCGCTTTGAAGTAAAATCTAATGAAGGAGCAAAGCAGAATGAAATCCAATTTCTCCAGAAGAATCATTTGCCTGCTGTTGACGCTGGCAATGGTTCTGTCCCTGCTGCCGACCGTGTTTGCGGATGACACCAATCCGTTTACCGACGTCGCAGAGGGCAAGTATTACTACGATGCCGTTCTGTGGGCAGTCAACCACGACCCGCAGATCACCAACGGCACCAGCGACACAACCTTCTCGCCGAATGCCACCTGTACGCGTGGCCAGGTCGTGACCTTCCTGTGGCGTGCGATGGGTACGCCGGAGCCTGCGAGCACCGAGCATCCCTTCGTCGACCTGAACGAAAAAGCCTTCTATTACAAGGCGGTCCTCTGGGCGGTCGAGAAGAACATCACCAACGGCTCGGACTCCACGCACTTTAACCCCAGCGGCAAGTGCACGCGCGGCCATGTCGTGACCTTCCAGTGGCGCGCAGCCGGCGAGCCCGAACCCAAGACCACGGAGAATCCCTTCGTCGACCTGAAGGAAGACGCCTTCTACTACAAGGCAGTCCTCTGGGCGGTCGAGAACGGCATCACCAACGGCGCTGACGCGACCCACTTCAATCCCACCGGCGCCTGCACCCGCGGCCAGGTCGTTACCTTCCTGTGGCGCCAGCTGAAGGATCAGGGCCTGGAAGACCTGACCGGTAAGACCATCATTCTGCACACCAATGACACGCACGGCGCGCTCATGGGCTTTGCCCAGGTCGCCGCAGTCAAGAAACAATACGAAGCTGCAGGCGCAACCGTGCTTCTCGTGGACGCGGGCGACTACAGCCAGGGCACGACCTACGTTTCCACCAACAAGGGCGCAGCTGCGATCACCATGCTCAACGCCACGGGCTATGACTACGTCACCCTCGGCAACCATGAGTTCGACTTCGGCTATGCCCAGCTGATCGAAAACATGAAGGCAGCCGAGTTCAAGCCCATCGTGGCCGACGTGCTGCTCAAGGAGACCGGCAAGCCCATCTTTGACGGCCATGTCATCAAGGAAGTAAACGGCGTCAAGATCGGCTTCTTCGGCATGGAGACCCCCGAGACCTTCACGAAGGTCAACCCGGGCCTGATCCAGGAGATCACCTTCCCACAGGGCGAGGAGATGTACGCCTGCGCGCAGGCTGAGGTCGACGCACTCAAGGAAGAGGGCGCAGATCTCATCATCGGCCTGGTCCATCTGGGCGTGGATCCCGAGTCCGAGCCCAACCGCTCTGTCGATCTGTACAAGCATGTGGAGGGCATCGACTTCCTGATCGACGGCCACTCCCACACCGTCATGACCGAGGGCCCCGACGGCGAACCCATCCAGTCCACCGGCACCAAGGCCAGCAAGACCGCGTTCGAGAACGTCGGCCTCATCCAGATCGACAACGAGACCAAGAAGATCGAAAAGAACGAGCTGATCCCCCTGGGCGACGATGCACCGGTCGACGAAGAGGTCGCTGCGATCGCGCAGGAGATCATGGACAAGGTTGACGAAGAGTACGGCGCCAAGTTTGCTGAGTCTCTCGTGGAGCTCAACGGCGACCGCGCACCCGGCAACCGCAACATGGAAACCAACCTGGGCGACCTGATCACCGACTCCATGCTCTGGGGCGTTCTGAAGGATATGGACGCCGAGACCCTGGGCGTGCCGGAGGAGAATGTCCTCGCCATCACGAACGGCGGCGGCATCCGCGCCTGGATCCACAAGGGCGACGTGACCAAGAACGACGTCAACACCGTGCTGCCCTTCGGCAACACCGTGGCAGTCGTCTACGTGACCGGCGCCGAGCTGCTCGAGGCCCTCGAGGCCTCCACCTACTGCACGCCCACCTCCATCGGCGGCTTCCCGCAGGTGGCGGGCATCCAGTTCAACATCGACACCGAGAAGGCATACGACCAGGGTGAACAGTACCCCGACTCCACCTACTACGGTCCGGCCTCCATCCAGCGTGTCACGATCGACAACATCGGCGGCAAGCCGTTTGATCCGGAAGCCACCTATGCAGTCGTGACCAACAACTTCTGCGCCGCCGGCGGCGACACCTACTATGCCTTCAAGGCAGCCTCCAAGCAGTTTGACACCGGCATCCCCCTGGACGAGATGCTGATCAACTACATCACCGAAGAGCTGAATGGCGTCATCGGCGAGGATTACGCCGAGCCCAAGGGCCGCATCACCCAGGAATCGCCCAAGCTGGACTACTATCTGGTCGGCTGGATCAACGGCGCCGACTACGGCTGCGAGAGCGACTGGGAGAACCTGGGCGAGTACAAGTTTGTCGACGGCAAGCTGACGGCCACCTTCAACGAGGACAGCTACGTCTTCGTGAAGACCGGCGACAACGCCGGCTGGTTCATGACCGACGGCTGGCTGGGCACTGAGACCACCAGCGCCACCCTGTACAACACGGCAAGCTACACCTTCCAGGATAAGGCTGACAAGCTCTATGTTCCCGGCAACACGGCAATCAACTTCACCCTCACCGAGAACGAGGACGGCACCCTGACGCTGGCCTATGAAAAGGCGCTCACGGCTGTCGAGACCGTGTTCCCCAGCACCTCCAATGATGACATCGCCAAGTACGGCAACATCAGCACCGACCTTGAAGCAGCTGACTTCTTTGCCGGCGGCTTCACCTGGGGCGACATCGCCACGGTGGAGTTCCTGGACAAGACGATGGACCTGCCCATCGTGCCCACCTTCTCCTATGTGGATCAGGGCACAGCCGGCATCTTTGTCAACAAGAACGGCGAGACCGGCGAGCCCACCGGCCGTGTGTTCATGGCCATCAACATGGGCGACTTTGCCACCAGCTATGGCCTTGCCACCAAGACCACCAATGCCGACAAGACCTATTACTGGACCGCAGTGGAAGGCGTGGAGTTCCCGGTTCCTGTCAAGATCACCCTGAAGGAAGCCGGCGGCTACGCCACCGAAATGGCGATCCGCGACATCAACCGTACCAACAACCGTGAGGACTACCCCGAGCTGACCGACGCGGAGTTTGCCAACTTCCGCCAGATCACCACCACCGGTATGGGTGACCACCTGTACCGCGGCTCGAGCCCCATCAACCCCGAGATCGGCCGGAATACCTACGCCGATGCCGAGCTGGAGAAGGCCGGCGTCACCGTGATCATGAACCTGGCCAACGACCAGGCGACCGCCGAGGGCTATGAAGGCTACGCCGACACCTACTATTCCAAGCAGAACATCATCTTCCTGAACCTGGGCGTGGACTTCCAGGCGGCCGACTTCCAGGCGGGCCTGGCCAACGGCCTGAAGCACTTTGCCTCCAACAAGGGCGTCTACTACGTCCACTGCACCGAGGGCAAGGACCGCGCCGGCTTTGTCTCGGCCCTGCTCGAGTGCTTCATGGGCGCGACCTATGACGAGGTCGTGGCCGACTACCTCAAGACCTACACCAACTACTACACCGTGGTCGACGGCAAGCAGCAGCCCCTGAGCCAGGAGACGCTCGACGCCATCGCCAACTCCAACATCATCAAGACCCTCCAGACTGCCTTCGGCGTGGACGACCTCAAGACGGCCGACCTTGCCAAGGAAGCCGAGGAGTACATCCAGCAGATCGGCCTGAATGACGAGGAGATCGCAAACCTGCGCACCAACCTGGGCGGCACCACCGGACCCGTCAACACCGAGTTCGAGTTCCTGGTCACCTCCGACATCCACGGACAGATCTACGCCACCGACTACACCCGTCCCTACGAGCAGTCCGGCACCTACTCCCGCGGCCTGACCCGCGTGTCCACCTACATCAAGGAGCAGAAGGCCGCCTTTGACGACAATGTCTACGTCGTGGACATGGGCGACACCTTCCAGGGCGCGCCTCTGACCTACTACTATGCATTCAACAAGCCCGACGTGCCGGATCCCGCGATCCTGGCCTTCCGCACCATCGGCTACGACATGTGGGTCGTGGGCAACCATGAGTTCAACTACGGCCTGCCCATCCTGACCCGGCAGATGGACTATGCGGTTTCTCCGTCCACCGACACCGAGAAGCAGCTGACCATCTCCATGGCCAACTACCTCAAGGCCGAGACCAACAGCGACGAGAGCAAGGACTGGGCCACCTGGAGAGATGTCGCGCCCTACGTCATCAAGGACTTTGACGGCTACAAGGTCGCGATCATCGGCTTCGGCAACCCCAACATCCCCAAGTGGGACGTGCCCGCCAACTGGGAAGGCATCTACTTTGCGAACATCATCGAAACCTACAAGCACTATGAGGCCGAGATGCTGGAGCAGGCAGATATGATCGTCGTCGTTGCACACAGCGGCATCGGCTCCGATCCCGGTTCCGACTTCATCGAGCAGCTGGTCAACGAGACCAATACCATCGCCTTCGCGTTCTCCGGCCATGAGCACGGCAACAAGGTCTACAACGCCACCAACAAGGACGGCAAGACCGTGCCAATCCTCCAGCCTTATACCAAGGCCCGCGCCATTGCGCAGGTCAAGGTCACGGTGGAGAACGGCGAATACAGCATCGCGCCCGAAATCAAGAGCATGGAAAACTATCCCCTGGATGAGGCTCTGGCAGAGCTGCTGAAGCCCTACGAGACCGATACCTGGGAGAACTACATGCTCCAGCCCATTGGCAAAGCCCTGGGCGACTACCCCGCTGCCAATCTGGGCACCGCGCCCTCCGCCTTCGTGGATCTGATCAACACAGTACAGACCTGGGGCGGCTATGACCGGACCGGCGAAAACACCCCCGACAAGACCGAAGACGACACCCCTGCCATGCTGTCCATCACCGCGCCTCTGACTTCCGGCAACAATGCCAACCTGATTTCCGAGGGCGATATCTATCTGGGCGACATGTTCGGCCTGTACCGCTTTGAGAACTGGTTCTATCAGATTACCATGAGCGGCGAAGAGGTCCATCAGTGGCTGGAGTTTGCTGCCACCAAGATCCGGGTCGACGACGAGGGCAATCCCTACGTCACCAGCGGCGATCTGACCTACTACGACATCATCTGCGGCGACGGCTTCCGCTATGACATCGACGTCAGCAAGCCCGAGGGAGAGCGGGTCGTCAACATGACCTACAACGGCGTCCAGGTGACCGCCGATCAGACGTTCACCGTCATGGTGAACAACTACCGCTACAATGGCGGCGGCAACTACGTCAGCTGGCTCAATAACCACGGCTGTGAATTCATCGCCAACGATCCCGACCGCATCATTTACTCTACTCAGTTCGACATGATCCAGGGTGAAGACGAGGGCCAGGCCCGCGCACTGCTGGTCAGCTACATCAAGGATCAGACCGAGAAGTACGGCGGCATCACGCCCGTCATCACTTCTTCCTGGACGGTTTCCAACGGCTCTGTGCAGCCCGCGTTGGACACCGCAGCGCTGGAGGCGGCCATTGAGGCCGCCGAGGCGCTGAACCCCGCCTGCTACACCGACGATACCGCCGCTGCCCTGGCTGAGGCCCTCGAGGCTGCCAAGGCTGCCAAGGACAGCGCCGAGACCCAGGAAGAGATCGACGCTGCCGCCGCTGCCCTGCAGGCTGCCATGGACGCGCTGGTCGAGCAGTACACCCGCTCCACCGAGCTCCACGACGGTGACAAGGTCATCTTCTTAAATCCCTACCGCGACAATCGTGTGATCCGTAACGAGACCTACAACAACCAGAGGCTCTACGAGACCATGTACGATCCCGCCCCCGGCGACAAGATCGCTGCGACCAACAGCGACTTCAACGAGAATCAGGTCTGGACCGCAGTTGCCACGAGAGACGGCCGCTTCCAGTTTGTGAACGGCGAGAACGCCATCACGCTCATCAACAACAGCTACCTGGATCTGACCAACAACGCCGCTGCGGAAAACGGCCTCACCGGCTGGACGCTGGAGACCGCCGATGAGAGCACCGGCAAGTTCTACATCCGCAGCACCGGCACGACCGACGCGGTCTATCTGATGGCCACCACCCAGCGCATCAACAACCGCACCACCCATGTGGTCAAGGCATCCAAGACCGACAGCCCCGAAGCCAACAACTACGGCTGGCAGCTCTACATCTGCCCCACCGGCGCAGCTGCAGAGGAGCAGCCCGCCAAGGTCGAGACCACCTTCCCCTCTGCCACCAAGGCTGACATCGACAAGTACGGCGACGTGCACTTCTCCATCACCTCCGCTGACCTGGCCGCGGCCGGCTTTGAGTATGCCGACCTGGTCAAGCTGACCTTCCTGGATCAGGAGGTCATTGTCCCTGTCATCCCGCAGTACCGCTATGTCGGCGCCAAGGCGGCCGGCCTGGTCATGTGGGAGGACGGCACCAAGCCCGCCGAGGTCGAGGTCTTCAACGGCAGCTTTGCCGCCACCTACGGCCTGGCCGACGTGGTGCGCGACGGCTCTGAGTACACCGTCACCCCCAGAGAAGGCGTGGAGTTTCCCGTGCCCGTGACCATCGAGATGTACGAGAAGCAGGGCTACGCCGACACCTATGCCATCTTTGACCTCACCCGCTCCAACAACCGCGAGGACTACCGCGGCAACACCGAGCCCTATCCCAACCTGACCGACGAGGAATTCGCAAACTTCCGCGCCGTCACCACCACCGGCATGGGCGAGGGCAAGCTCTACCGCTCCTCGAGCCCCATCAACCCCTCCATCGGCCGCAACACCTATGCCGACAAGGCCGCTGAGGAAGCCGGCGTCAAGTCCTTTGTGAACCTGGCCGACTCCGAGACCTCCGCTGCCAAGTACGCCGGCTACGCCGACACCTACTACAGCAAGCAGAACATTGCCTTCCTGAACCTGGGCGTGGACTTCACCACCGAGCTCAACCGCGAGGGCCTGAAGACCGCTATGGAGTTTATTGCCGACGAGAACTCCGAGGCGCCCTTCCTGGTCCACTGCAACGAGGGCCAGGACCGTGCCGGCTTCGTCTCCGCGCTGCTCGAGTGCCTGATGGGCGCGAGCTACGACGAGGTCGTCAAGGACTACATGGTCACCTTCTACAACTACTACGGCGTCCAGCCCGGCACCGATCAGTACACGCAGATCTCCAACAACGTGATCAAGAACCTGTCCACCGCCTTCGGCCTGCAGATGAGCGAGCTGGCCGAGGCCGACCTGGCCGCTGAGGCCGTCGAGTACTTCAAGGAGCTGGGCGTGAGCGACGAGACCATCGCCGCCGTCAAGGTCAAGCTGGGCCCTGCTGCGGCGCCCACCGGCGCGACCCTCCGCGTCTTTGAGACCACCGACGTCCACGGCTATCTGATGGACACCTCCTCCGGCGTGGAGGAGAACTTCCAGTACCGTCTGGCCTACATCGCCCAGATCGTCAACAACGCCAGAACCTCCGAGGACTATGACGACGTTCTCCTCTTCGATGGCGGCGACACCTACCAGGGCACGCCCGTGTCCAACCTGCTCCAGGGCAAGGCCCTGCGCGCGGCCATGGACACCATGGGTTACGATGCCTTTGCCCTCGGCAACCACGAGTTTGACTGGGGCGTGACCAACAACGCCGACGAGAACGCGACGGTTCCTGCCTATGACTTCGGCGAGTACAAGGGCGACCCCACCACGCCCATCGTCTGCTACGACCTCTACTACGCCGACTCCGGCGAGCCCGTGACCTTCACCAAGGACTACGTGGTGCTGGAGAAGGCCGGCTACCGCATCGCGGTGGTGGGCTACATCCCCGACTACAGCCTGGACATCATGGCTGCAGAGATCAACCCCTACACCATCGACCCCGACCTGGCCAAGCTGAAGGCCAAGGTTGCGGAGATCAACGCCGCGGAGAAGCCCGACGTCACCGTGATCCTGGCCCATGCCAGCCCCAAGTCCATTGCCAACGCCATGGACCCGGCGGAGGTCCAGCTGGTTATCGGCGGCCACAGCCACTCCGGCGTGGCCGGCACCGCTGACAACGGCATCGCCTATATTCAGGGCAACTGCCAGGGCCAGGGATACGCCAGCGCCACGATCGAGATCGTGGGCGCGCCCGGCAGCGTGAGCTCCGTCACCGTCAATGATCCGCTCTACACCGGCATCACCGGCAACGACACCAAGCCCTACCTCCTCGACACCGAGGAGAACGCCGACAAGCTCGACCCCACCGTTCTGGCCATTTCTCACGCCGCCTGGGATGCGGTCAAGGAGCAGATGGAAGAGGACCTGGGCTACATCGACACCGCCATCACCAAGAAGGGCAGCAAGCTCAGCGACAACGGCGCCACCACCGCCGGCAACTGGATCACCGGCATCATGCTCGACTACATGAAGGACAAGGGCGTTGTGGCCGCCTTCTACAACTCCGGCGGAATCCGCACCAGCTTTGAGATCCCCGAAGGCGAGACCACCCGCCGCATCACCGCGGGCGACATCTACACCATCAACCCCTTCTGCAACTACTGGCTGGTCTATGAGCTGACCGGCGCAGAGCTTGCACAGCAGCTGATCAACGGCATGGTCAACGGCAACTACGGCGACCAGATGTCCGGCCTGACCTTTACCTACTGGCAGGAGGGCTCCGGCAAGAACGCCGTGCGCGGCATCGTCAGCATCACCCTGAGCGACGGTACCGTGGTCGATCCCACCGACACCGAGACCATCTATCGCGTCTGCACCTCCAACTACAGCGGCACGCTGGCCGGCGGCGTCTTTGAGTTCAAGGACCCCGTGTTCCCGTCCACCGAGGCCCCCATTGACAATGAGACCATCATCCAGATCCTGCGCGAGAAGAAGGCTGCCGGCGACGGCTACATCCCCGTCGACACCACCGGCCGCGGCACCAAGGTCGACAAGCCCGTCGAACCCCAGCCCGCTTACTACCTGGTCGGCGACATGAACGACTGGGCGCCCGCCGAGGGCTATCAGCTGACTGCCTCCACCGAGAACGAGGGCGAGTGGGTCCTGACTGTGCAGATCGACAGGCCTGTGAACGTCAAGATCTACGATCAGACCAACGACAAGTGGTATCCCGACGGCACCGGCAACGACTACTGGGTCGATCCCGCCGGCACCTACGACGTCAGCTTCTATCCCGCCGGCAATGTGGAAGGCTACCACTACGGCTACTTCAAGCTCACCAAGCAGGCTGCGACGCCCGCCTATTACCTGGTTGGCGACATGAACAGCTGGGCGCCCGCTGAGGGCTATCAGCTGACTGCCTCCACCGAGAACGAGGGCGAATGGGTCCTGACCGTTGAGATTCCCGAGAAGACCAACGTCAAGGTCTATGACCAGGCCAACGATCTGTGGTATCCTGCCGGCACCGGCAACGACTGCTGGGTCGAAGAGGGCGGCAGCTATGACGTCAGCTTCTATCCCGCCGGCAATGTGGAGGGCTACCACGAAGGCTACTTCAAGCTGACCAAGGCCTCCGCAAGCAACAAGTTCGAGATCGTTCAGACCAGCTCCAACTCCAGCCGCTTCGGCCATCTGGACATGAACATCTCCGTCGAGGAATTTCTGAAGCTCTACGCGCTGGGCGACGTCGTGACCGTTGAGGTCAACGGCTTCACCTTCGATGCCCCCGTGGTCACCAACTATGACGACGTCGACACCGGCAACTACCTGCTCCGCTGCGCCAACGGCAAGACCGTCGTGACCCTGGCCATCAACTACGGCCAGATCGGCGTGGCCTCCGGCATGCTCGAGAAGGTCACCGACGCCGAGACCGGCAACGTCAGCTATCAGTTTGTCGACGGCCTGCAGTGGCCCGTCTACGCCACCGTCACCCTCAAGGAGGCCGGCGGCTATGCTGACGAGCTGGCCATCCGCAAGCTCAACCGCACCAACAACCGCGCGGACTATGCCAACCTGAGCGACGAGGAATTTGCAAACTTCCGTGCCGTCACCACCACCGGCATGGGCGAGGCGGTGCTCTACCGCTCCTCGAGCCCCATTGACCCCGATCTGGGCCGCAACACCTACGCGGACGCCGCTGCCCGCGCTGCCGGCATCAAGGTCTTCATCAACCTGGCCGACACCGAGGCCGAGGCCAAGGCCTTCGAGGGCTTCACCGATTCCTACTACGCCACCCAGAGCGTGAAGTACCTGGGCCTGCCCGTGGCCTTTACCTCCGACGAGTTCAAGGCCGGCCTGGCCGAGGGCTACCGCTACATCGCCTCCAACAACGGCCCCTATCTGATCCACTGCCTCGAGGGCAAGGACCGCACCGGCCTGTCCGTTGCAGTGCTCGAAGCGCTGATGGGTGCCACCCTGTCGGAGATCCAGGCGGACTACCTCAAGACCTATGAGAACTACTTCGATGTGCAGTCCGGCGCCCAGGTGGCCCTGACCGACGCGCAGAAGGAAGTGCTCACCGGCATCATCACCAAGAACCTGGGCATCATCTTCGACGCCGACCTCACCACTGCCAACCTCGCCAGCGAGGCAGAAGCTTACCTGACCGAGATCGGCCTCAGCCAGCTCGAAATCACCAACCTCAAGGTCAACCTTGGCGGCAAGGATGACGACGAGCTGCCCATTCTGGCGCTGGTTCCGTAAGCGCATCGCAAATCCAAACGGCTGATTGCCAAGCCCCCGACCGGACCCTCCGGCCGGGGGCTTTCAGCATGCCAAAAAACTACCGGGAGTTATGCAGTTGGATGAACCGCGTGCACTCGGCAATCCGTTCCCTTGGCATTTCCGTCACCTGGTCCTGCCTCCGGCGGCCCTATTTTCTTTGGTTCTTGGCCAAAGAAAATAGGGGAAAAGAAAGGCCACTTTCCTTTGCGGAAGCTTTCCCGGCAACCATCGTAATGATCAGCGGGTCGAGGGCTTTTGGGTACCTGGGAAGGATTTGACTGTCGTTCTATCCCCGCGCTACCCCGCGACGCAAAACGGGCTTGCGTGAGACGCCCGTTTTACTGCTATCGCGCTAGCTTTGGCCCGAGCGGGGCGCTCTGCTCCATCGGCCAATATCTAAGTGCCGTATGATATTTCGACAAAATCCGTAACATTAGCATTTTTGACAATCTGCACCCCCCCGACCGGACCCTCCGGCCGGGGGCTTTTTCTGCGCAGGAGATCGGAAAACGAAAAAGCGGATTGCAATTTGACAGGAGGCCTGCTATAATAGAATAAAATGTGGAAAAGCGGCGAATTGAGTAGATTCCGTTCCGATTATCTGTCAGTCAGCCTCGGCGGAAGGAGTTCCACCATGGAAGTATTAAATTATCTGCGAGAATTTCATCTGGCCTCGGTCATCGTGCGGCTGCTGCTGGCGCTGCTGGCCGGGGCGGTTTTGGGCTATGGCCGCGCGCTCAAGCGGGTGAATGCCGGCCTGCGCACCTATATCCTGGTCAGCATCGGCGCGGCCCTCACTGTTTTGATCTCCACCTATGAATACGCCATGCTCTCCGGCGACTGGAGCGCTGCGGCGGAGCTGGCCGGCGGTCTCAAATTCGACGGCTCGCGCTTTGCCGCCCAGGTGATCAGCGGCATCGGCTTTCTGGCCGCCGGTACGATCATCGGCATCGCCCACCAGCAGGTCTCCGGCCTGACCTCGGCGATCGGCCTGTTTGCCGCGGCCTGCATGGGCCTGGCGGCCGGCGCCGGCTTCTATGAGGGCGTTCTGGTCGCCCTGGTGTTGATCTGCCTGACGCTGGAGCTCCTCAAGCCGCTGGAGACCGCCTTTAAGCGCCACATCCGCAACATCACGATCTGCATCAAGTTCAACGACATCGAGAACCTGGGCGAGATCATGGCCGCCATCGACGCGCAGAAGGCGCAGGTCTTTGAGAGCGAGATCGAGCGCACCAAGCAGGAGGACGACGAGCCGCCGACGGTCATCCTGGCCGTCAAGCTCAGCCGGGAGCAGCCGTCGCACTCGGCGCTGCTGTCCACCGTGGCGGAGCTGCCCTGCGTCTACGCGGTGCAGGAGCTCATTTACTGAGGGGAGGGGAGAGCATGCTGCAGCTGTTCAATGAACTGCGGGAAATTACATTTTTATCCGTTGTGGTGCGGATGCTGCTCGCCTTCCTCTGCGGCGGCGTGATCGGCATCGAGCGCTCGTACAAGAACCGCCCGGCCGGCTTCCGCACGCACATTCTGATCTGCATCGGCGCGACGGTCGCCTCCATGACCGGCCTGTATCTCTATCTCAACGCGCACCTGCCCACCGACATCTCGCGCCTCGGCGCGCAGGTGGTCTCCGGCCTGGGCTTCATCGGCGCCGGCACCATCATCGTCACCCGGGACAGGAACATCAAGGGCCTGACGACCGCAGCCGGCCTCTGGGCCTCCGGCATCATCGGCCTGGCCATCGGCGCGGGCTACTATGAGGGCGGCGTCATCGCCACGCTTCTGGTGCTGATCACTGAGATCTTCATTGCGCGGCTGGAAACCCGCATGACCTACAGCTCCGATCTCCGCCTGTCCGTGCGCTACCATGTGAAGACCGCCCTGGACCAGGTGATGCGCTACTGCAAGGACAAGAAATTCGTCATCCGCAACCTGCAGGTCACGAGCGACGCCGAGACCCCGCCGACCTACACCGCTGTGGTCACGCTGCGGGCCCGGAAGAAGGTAAACCGGGCGGAATTCGAGGCGCACGTCAAAAGCATCGACGGCGTGCTGGAATTGCACGAAGTGATATAAATATAACGTTATGAACCGCCATAAAAACCGACCGGTTTTTATGGCGGTGCTTTTGCATAAAAATACCAAAAAAATATGGCTGAAATACCGCAAAATTGGCGGGAAAAAACCTTGGATTTTCTTGACTTTTGTGGTAGAATGATTCTGAACCTAGAAATAGGTGAAAATTCGCCGGGACCCGGTCAAGCCCGGCGTAATTACCAGCATCCGATGGATGCAAATTCAAAAGAAGGAGAAATGCACATGAAGAACATGAAAAGGCTGTTGGCGGTTCTGCTTGCAGTGGTGATGTGCCTGTCCTGCCTGGCCGGGCTGTCCTTCGCTGACACGCCGTTTGCCAGAGAGACTCGTGCCTCCGCCGCAGATGCGAAGGAAACCGAGAAGAGCTCCGGCGTCGGCTTCCAGAGTCTGGACTTCCAGCTTCGCAACAGCTACAAGTATGCGGACGACGAGATCGTGCGTGCCATCGTGCTGCTCAAGGGCGCTGCCCCTGCCGAGCTGCCCGAGGGCCAGCGCGCTGCCGCCGCATCCCGTGTGGCTGCTCAGCACAACACCCTTCGCAATGCGCTCCGCGCGGCGAACATCAGCTACGCTGAAGAGTTCGAGTATGACTCCCTGCTCAACGGTATGTCCATCTCCGTCGCCTACGGCGATCTGGAGAAGATCGCAGCCATTGACAGCGTCAAGGCGGTCTACATTGCCAACCACTATGCTGCTCCCGTGATTGAGCCCGCCGAGCGTATGGCCAGCTCCAACACCATGACCGGCGTTGCCGACTTCCAGAAGGCCGGCTACAAGGGCGAGGGTATGGTCATTGCCGTGCTCGACACCGGCATCACCCCGCAGCATGAGGCCTTCCAGGTCTACGGCGACGTTCTGGCGAACGCGGCGCTGAGCGAGGAAGACGCCAAGGCCTTCATCGAAGAGAAGGGCTACGGCAGCTACCTCAGCCAGAAGATCCCGTTTGCATTCGACTACTACGATCAGGACGACGACGCCACTGACGACAAGAGCGGCCACGGCACCCACGTCTCCGGCATCGCCCTGGGCTATGCTGAGACCGATGAAGGCGAGATCACCTTCTGCGGCACGGCTCCTTACGCACAGCTGGTCGCGATGAAGGTCTTCTCCTCCGGCTCTGCCAACGGCACCAGCTCCGACATCTACTTCGCAGCCCTCGAGGATTGCTATGAGCTGGGCGTGGACGTGATCAACATGTCCCTCGGCGCTCAGAACGGCAACACCTACGACTTGGAGCTTGAGAACGAGGTGTTCGGCAACGTCTATCAGACGCTGCAGGACAACGGCATCATCCTGTCTGCTGCTGCAGGCAATGAGTACTCTCAGGCCCAGTACGCTTCCAACTGGACCGGCGGCGGCTACGTCACCTCCGACTTCACCGACTACGGCGTTGTCGGCACTCCGTCCACCTACGACGGCAACCTCTCCGTTGCCTCCGTGGAGAACCAGGAGTTCCCCGGCTACGTTCTGAAGGCCGGCGACAAGGAGATCCCCTACTACGATTCCGACGGCACCCAGTTCTATGACGCGGTTGCCGGCATGGAAAACGTGGAGTTCGTGGTCATCGACGGCTTCGGCACGCCGGAAGACTTCGCCGGCGTTGACGTGGCGGGCAAGGTCGCTCTGATCTCCCGCGGCGACATCACCTTCCAGGAGAAGGTCGACAATGCTGCCAAGGCCGGCGCGCTTGCTGCTCTGGTGTACAACAACGCCGACGGCATCATCTACATGTCCATCAATCCCTACCGCATCCCCGCAGCCTCCATCACCCAGGCCGACGGCGAGTACCTCAAGAGCATCGCTGTGATGCCCGAGACCGAGCCCGAGGATCCCGGTGACGACACTGGCGCTGCCACCGGCTCGTTCCGCCTGCGCAGACAGGACGGCGAGCGCAAGGGCGTTCCTGCCAGAAGCATGGAGCTGACCCCTGTGTCCGATGTTGCCGATCTGACCGACGGCACCTACCTGGTTGCCAACGCGGCGAAGACCAAGGCCTTCAACGGCGCAGCCGGTGCGGATATCAACAAGGCCGCCAACTATGTCGCCCTTGACGGCGCCACCGACGAAGCCCTGCAGGCTGCTGCCCTGACCTACAGCAGCGCTGACAAGAGCCTCAAGACCTCCGATGGCACCTACATCTACGGCATCGACGGCTCCAACTCCATGAACGCGGGCAGCGATCCCGTCGCCATGGAAATCAGCTTCGATGAGAGCGGCAACGCTGTCATCACCAACAACAACACGCAGTTTGCCTTCAACACCAGCTGGGACGGCTTCCGCTTCTACAAGTCCAGCAGCCCCATGCTGGCAAATGCCGACTCCGCGGTCGTCCTGCTGAAGCTGGCCGACAGCACCGAGCCCGATCCTGATCCCGATCCGGACCCCGATCCCGAGCCCAAGGAAGACCTCATCGCCGGCTGGTACTTCGAGACCGAAGAAGAGATGGCCGAGTGGACGGTCGTTGATCAAGACGGCGACGGCAACAACTGGGGCTGGTACAACAACGATGCTGACTACGCCTACGAGGGCACCGGTTTCATCGGCTCCGCGTCCTATATCAACGACGTCGGCGCGGTGACCCCGGACAACTGGGCGATTTCTCCCGCATTCAGCCTGGCTGGCATCGAGGAAGCCACCGTTTCCGTGTGGGCCGAGGGTGCGGATCCCGACTGGGCAGCTGAGGTCTTCGCGATCTATGCCGGTACCTCGGCTGATCCCGAGGAGATGACCAAGATCTCCGATGACATCACTGCCACCGGTACTTACACCAACTATGTGGCCGATCTGGCAGACTATGTGGGTGAGGAGACTGTCTATGTCGCGGTCCGTCACTACAATGTCAGCGACCAGTTCCTCCTCCTTGTGGACAACCTTGAAGTCTTCAAGGGCAAGGTCGAGGCCCAGGAGCCTGCGGAGCCCGAGCCCGATCCCTCTGACATCGGCGGCGAGGTCGTCAAGGGCTGGTACTTTGAGGAAGAGCCCACCGACTGGACCTTCGTCGACGCGGACGGCGACGGCGAGAACTGGGAGTGGTACGAGAACAACGCCGCGGTTGAAGCCGGCGGCAAGCAGCTGTCGGCCTATGAAGGCACCGGCCTCATCTACTCCAAGTCCTACAACAACGACACCGGCCCGCTGACCCCCGACAACTGGGCAGTGTCCCCGGCGGTTGATCTGACCGAGGTCAAGGACGGCGTGCTGTCCCTGTATGCCTGCGGCCAGGATTCCAGCTATGCAGCTGAAAACTTTGCCATCTACGCCGGTACCTCTGCGGATACCGCGTCCATGACCAAGATTACCGACGACTTCACCGCCACCGGTGAGTATGTCCGGTATCTGGCGGACCTGTCCAGCTTCGCCGGCCAGACGATCTACTTCGCAATCCGTCACTACGATGTCACCGACCAGTTCTATCTGAACGTGGACAAGGTCGAGGTTCTGACCGGCACGACCTATGAGCCGCCCGAGCCTCCCGAGGCCGTTGCACGTCCTGTCGGCGTGATCGCCAGCTTCCCCGAGGAGCCCGTGATCCTGGAGAACCCCGACGGCTGGCTGATGTCCGACTTCTCCAGCTGGGGCGCTACCCCGGTCCTGACCCTCAAGCCCCAGATCTCCGGTGTTGGCGGCGACGTGTACTCCGCGTCCTTCAAGACCGAAGACGGCTATGAGATCATGTCCGGTACCTCCATGGCCACGCCGAACATGACCGGTATGATGGCGCTGGTTTCCGAGTACATCGAAAAGAATTTCAATAATAAGGACGAGAACAATGGTTTAGTCTCTGCATTCCGCGATGGCGAAACTGCAGAAAATCCCTTTACTGATGTAGAGGAAGGCAAGTTCTACTACGACGCCGTTCTGTGGGCCGTCAACCATGACCCGCAGATCACCAACGGCACCGACGACACCCACTTCTCTCCGAACGGCACCTGCACCCGCGGCCAGGTCGTGACCTTCCTGTGGCGTGCCTACGGCCAGCCGGAACCCACCACCACCGAGCACTCCTTCACCGATCTGAAGGACGGCGCCTTCTACTACAAGGCAGTCCTCTGGGCGGTTGAGAAGGGCGTGACCAACGGTACCTCTAACACCACCTTCAGCCCGAACGGCAAGTGCACCCGCGGCCAGGTCGTGACCTTCCTGTGGCGTGCTGCCGGCGAGCCTGAGCCCACCACCACCGAGAACCCGTTCACCGACGTGAAGGCCGACGCCTTCTACTACAAGGCAGTTCTCTGGGCCGTCAACCATGACCCGCAGATCACCAACGGCACCACCGACACCACCTTCTCCCCGAACGCCACCTGCACCCGTGGTCAGGTTGTAACATTCCTGTACCGTGCACTTGGAACAAATGAACCTGCTGTTGACAAGACTGAACTGGAAGCAGCAATTGAGGAAGCTAAGGCAGTAGACGAAGATGCCTATACTGAGGAATCTGTCGAGGCACTGAAGGAAGCATTGGAAGCTGCGGAAGCTGTAGATGCGAATGAAGAAGCAACGCAGGAAGAAGTCGATGCAGCAACAAAGGCTTTGAAGGACGCAATTGCAGCGCTGGAAGAGAAGCCTGTTCCGATGACCAAGGTCGAGCGTGCAGAGTTGGCCGAGAAGCTGATCCAGAGCACCGCGCTGATCCTGGCGGACAAGAACGGCGATCCGTACAGCCCCAGAAAGCAGGGCGCCGGCCTCGGCAGCATGACGCTGCTGAGCGCTGCGAACGCTTACATCACCGAGCCCATCCAGAACCTGTTTGACAACGCCGACGGCGAATTCGAGTTCACCTTCAAGGTCAAGGATCTGTATGGCGAAGGCGCGACCTACACCGTCACCCCGCTCGTGCAGAGCGACTACGCTGTGCAGGGCGACCTGGACAAAGACGGCAACCCCGAGACCTACAACTCCCTGTCCGCGCTGACGCTGGCCACCGAGCCCTATGAGTACAACGGCACCGAGTACCCGGCAGACGTCGAGGTCGAGGCCCCCGAGACCGTGACCGTCCCCGCCAACGGCGAGGCCGAGGTCACGATTAAGATCAAGCTGACCGACGAGACCAAGGCTTATCTCGACGAGATGTTCCCCAACGGCTCCTACATCGAAGGCTTCATCCTGCTCGATGCAGCCGATGAGGAAGGCAACATCACCGAAGAGATCCATGCCACCTACATGGGCTTCTACGGCGACTGGACCAAGGCCCCCATTCTGGAACCGTATGACTGGCGCGACGCGGTGGATGCCATCAACTTTGTCAGCAACGAGGTTGCGGACGAAGAGGGCAACACCTACGCCGATCTTGGCTACTCCTGGGCCGATGCGGTCGACTTCCAGCTCAACACCGATCTGAGCAGAGTTTACGCCATCAGCTCGGCATACTATGCAGAGGGCCAGCTCTACGGCGGCTATGCCGGCAACAACCTGTACGGCTACGATCCCGAGATTGCCTACAACGAGGCGCACATCGCCATCGCTCCGGGCACCGGCGAGGTCGACATGCTGTACATGATCCCGTACAACGTCCGTAACGTCCGTCACCTGGTCATGGTCGTCTCCGACGCCGCGACCGGTGAGATCTACGCTGTGGACGACACCGAGTACCTGCCGAAGTGCTACTTCGACGCTGATAACGGCTACTGGGCCAACACCGGCAACTTCATCTTCGACGGCACCGACGCCGACGGCGAGGTCCTGCCCAACGGCACCACGGTCAACATCGACTACTACGCCAACCTGATGTACGGCGACGACAAGATCGGCGAGCTCATCGGCGAGGAGAAGGACTACAGCAAGCTGGCGGAAGCCGAGGATCTGCTGGTCTGGTCCTATGACTGCGACATCGACACCGAGGCCCCCACCGTCGTGGGTGAGCCCGTGATCGACAAGGAAGCCCGCACCATCACCGTCACCGCGAAGGACAACAACTATGTTGCTGCCATCATCCTCACCGACGCCAACGGCTCCCAGATCGACTCCAAGCTCTTCAGCGAGGAAGAGGCCGGTAAGGAAGTCACCGCCACCTTCGAGTATCCCGAGGGCACCGCGCTGGCGAAGATTTACGTCGAGGACTATGCCACCAACGAGGGCAAGAGCGTTGCCTTCATCGAAGAGCCGACCTACGTGACCATCCACTTTGCAACGCCCGAGGGCGTCGAGCTCGTGGGCATGGACGCTGATTACGAAGCCTATGTCGGCGAGGACGTCACGCTTCCCACCGTGGAAGGCGAGACCGCCAAGGGCGAATTCAACGGTATGTGGATCGACTACGACATCGGCGACGTTGAAGCCGACACGCTGCAGCAGTACTACACGTACGGCCTGGTTGGCATCTACCAGAAGATGCTCACCGTGACCGAGGAGATGGACAGCATCACGCTCTATCCTCTCTATGAAGTCACCGTCCAGCAGGAGGGCAGCCACCGTACCGATGAGCCCATCAATGGCTGGTACTTTGAGACCGACCCCGCCGAGGAAGGCTGGACCTTCGTTGACGCCGACGGCGACAACAACAACTGGGAATGGACCACGGCCACTGGCATGGTTGTCTATGAGGGCACCGGTATTATCCGTTCCGGCTCCTACGTCAACGGCTCTGCTGTGACCCCGGACAACTGGGCCATCAGCCCGGCCATCGATCTGACCGAAAAGACTGAGGCCAGCGCTTCCCTGTGGGCAGTCGGTCAGGACCCCAGCTATAGCGATGAGGTCTTTGCGATCTACGCCGGCGAGACTGCCAACCCCGAGGAGATGACCAAGGTCTCCGAGGACATCACCGCCGAGGGCAGCTATGTCAACTACGTGTTTGACCTGAGCGCCTATGCCGGCAAGACCATCTATCTGGCCATCCGCCACTACAATGTCACCGACATGTACTGGCTGAACGTCGACCAGGTTGAGATCTTTGACAGTGTTGTCACCCCCGATACCGCGGACATCGACAGCTTCTACTACACCACCCAGCCCAACGGACCGGCCACGCCCGATCCCGATCCCAATCCCGCTGCCGGCTATGTACTGAGCACCGAGCTCAAGGACGGCGACAAGGTTGTCATCTACAACCCGAATTCCGGCAAGGCTCTGTCCAATGCGGACAGCGATGCGAACAGCTACCCCGAGCGCTATCGCCTCGGCGTGGATGTGACCCCGGAGGACGGCGCGATTGCTGAGCCTGCGGAAGACATCGTCTGGACCGTGGAAATCACGGACGACGGAATCGCCTTCAAGGATGCGGACGGCAAGTACCTGTCGGTTCCTGCGAACTACGCAAACCTTGTGCTGGACAGCGACTGCAAGTACTGGACTGCGACCGAATCTGACGGCCTGTTCTTCCTGATCAGCACCGAGTCCAAGGGTACGCAGGGCGACCTCAGAGGCATCGAGTACTACCAGGGTAAGTTCACGACCTTCTATGCCACCGAGGCCAATCTGACGAACAGCCGTGCAGCCTTTGGCATGGAGTTCTATGTCCTGTCTGCGGATGCTGACGAGACTCCGATCGTTCCCTGAGTCCAACGGCAGGTCAGTCGAAGTCATTCGATCTGACAAATCAAAAACGTGAGGCGCTCTCAAACGAGGGCACTGCACAGCCCCCGACCGGTTCCCCGGTCGGGGGCATTTTTACGCCTACACTCGTGCGGCTCGTCCCAGTGTTCGGGCTTGCGAAGGTATTTTCGATCTATGAAGGTATTTTCGATCTATTGCGTAGGGACGAGCCTTGCTCGTCCGCGCATCCGATCGGATGCATTTTCCGCAGGAAAATCGGTACAGGACGATCGTTTGCTGAACGCAAACGATGTGTGCTCTGCACACCGGACGAGCAAGGCTCGTCCCTACAGTTTCATTGACGACTGTTCGCATCACCCTGAGCCATACCGCATGAATCGAAAAAAATCTCTGATAAAAAATGCTTTCAATTCATCCCGAAGGGATACCGAAGCTTTCCACTTTCCACTGTCCACTTTCAACTATCTCCGACCACAAAAACGATCTGAAAAAACATAAAAATCCCCCTTGACAACCAAATGCAATGGTGCTATAATGCAACCATAAACAGTTGAACAATTATTCAAGTATTCAAACAAACCAAAACAGGAGGCGAGCTGTATGGAGGAAACGATGGACTTTGCGCGCTGCGAGAGCACGGTCATCCACAACGACGTGGTCGACAACGTCAAGCGCATCCTGCCCGAGGACGATCTGATCCTGGACCTGGCCGACACCTTCAAGCTCTTCGCGGACTCCACCCGCGTCAAAATCCTCTACGCGCTGACTCTGGCGGAGCTCTGTGTCTGCGATATCTCGGCGCTGCTGGGCATGTCGATGTCTTCGGTGTCCCACCAGCTGCGCATTCTCAAGCAGTCGAACCTGGTCAAGTACCGCAAGGTCGGCCGCACCGTCTATTACTCCCTGGCGGATGATCACGTCCGAACCATCATCTCCGTCGCCATGGAGCACGTAACCGAGTAACACAATGTCATTCTGAGCGAAGCGAAGAAGCTGGAAGAATCGATTCTTACGCCCCTCAGAAACCAAACAGGAGGAAGCATCATGAAAAAGAAATTCAAGCTCGAAGAACTCGACTGCGCCAACTGCGCGGCCAAAATGGAAGCGGCCATCCGCAAGATCCCCGGCGTCAACGAGGCCAATATCAGCTTTATGGCGCAGAAGCTCACGATCGACGCCGAAGACGAGCGCTTTGACGAGATCCTCAAAGAGGCCCAGCGCTGCATCGACAAGGTGGACGACGGCTGCAGAATCCTGATGTGACGGGCGGCTTGCCCGGGTGATCCTATGACGAAAAAACAGAAACGGACCTTGGGGCGCATCCTCGTCACAGCGGTGCTGTTTGCGGCGCTGTTCGTGGGCGAGCGCCTGGGCTGGCTGGACCGGCTGCCCCATCCGCTGATCGGCCTGGCGCTCTATCTGGCGGTCTACCTGCTGATCGGCTATGACATCGTGCTCAAGGCCGCCAAGAATATCGCCCACGGCCAGGTCTTTGACGAGAATTTCCTGATGCTCGTGGCCACGGTCGCGGCCTTCGCCATCGGCGAGTACGAGGAAGCCGTGGCGGTCATGCTGTTCTACCAGGTGGGCGAGCTCTTCCAGGGCTATGCTGTCGGCAAGTCCCGCCGCTCGATCCAGGACCTCATGGACATCGTGCCGGAGTTTGCCAACATCGAGGAGGACGGCGCGCTGACCCGGGTGGACCCGGACGAGGTGAGCATCGGCTCCACCATCGTGGTCCTGCCCGGCGAGCGCATCCCGCTTGACGGCTTCGTGCTCGATGGCGAGTCCATGGTCAACACCGCCGCGCTCACCGGCGAGTCGGTGCCGCGCCGCGCCGCCGTGGGCGACGAGGTACTCAGCGGCTGCATCAACGGCAGCGGCACGCTCAAGGTGCAGACCACCAAGGAGTTTGAGGACTCCACCGCCGCCCGCATCCTGGAGCTGGTCGAGAACGCCAGCAGCAAAAAGGCCCGCGTGGAGAACTTCATCACGCGCTTTGCCCGCTGGTATACGCCCGTCGTCACGATCGCGGCGCTGCTGCTGGCCGTGATCCCGCCGCTGCTTGTCGGCGGCTGGAGCGACTGGATCAAGCGCGCCTGCACCTTCCTGGTCATCTCCTGCCCCTGCGCGCTGGTGATCTCGGTGCCGCTGGGCTTCTTCGGCGGTATCGGCGCGGCCTCCCGGGCCGGCATCCTGGTCAAGGGCAGCAACTATCTCGAGGCTGCCTCCACGCTCAAAACCATGGTCTTTGACAAGACCGGCACGCTGACCCGCGGCGAATTTGCGGTGACGCAGCTGCTGCCTGAGGGCTGCAGCGCCGCCGCGCTGCTCGAGCTGGCCGCCCATGGCGAGGGCTATTCCCGGCACCCCATCGCCCGCTCCATCTGCGAGGCCTACGGCAAAGCGCCCAACATGGACCGGGTCTCCGACGCCGAGGAGCTCGCCGGCTGCGGCCTGCGCGTCCGGGTGGACGGCAGGGAAGTGCTGCTGGGCAACCAGAAGCTGATGGATCAATTCGGCGTTTCCTTCCGTCCGGTGGACTCCGACGGCACGGTGGTCTACGTAGCCGAGAGCGGCGTCTACCGCGGCGCCATCGAGATTTCCGACCGCATCAAGGACGGCGCCGCCGAGGCGATCCGCGACCTGAAGGACGCGGGCGTGCGCGAGTGCGTCATGCTCACGGGCGACCGCAGGCAGAGCGGCGAGGCGATTGCAAAGAAGCTGGGTCTCGACGACGTGCGCGCCGAGCTCCTGCCCCAGGACAAGGTCAAGGAGCTCGAAGCCCTGCTGGCAAAGCAGAGCGGCAGCCAGACCCTCGGCTATGTGGGCGACGGCATCAACGACGCCCCGGTGCTGGCCCGCGCGGACGTGGGCGTGGCCATGGGCAGCCTGGGCTCGGACGCGGCCATCGAGGCGGCGGACATCGTCATCATGGACGATTCGCTCAAAAAGCTGCCCACGATGCTGAAAATTTCAAGAAAAACCATGCGCATCGTGCGGCAGAACATCGTCTTTGCCCTGGCGGTCAAGTTTGCGATCCTGATCCTGGGCGCGCTGGGCCTGGCGAACCTGTGGCTGGCTGTCTTCGCCGACGTCGGCGTTGCGGTCCTGGCGATCCTAAACTCCATGCGCACGCTGCGCTTCAAAGAGAATTAAGGCAACACCGCGCAATTCCCAGCGCACATCTTGCTTGCTGAATATTCCGTCAGATCGTCCAAAAATCCTCGGAAATCCGACAGGATTCCCTGCGGCTTTTGATCGATCTGACGAAAATTCCGACGGCGCAATCTGCACGCCGGAATTGTGCGGTGTTGCCTTAAGCAAAACGAGCTGCCCGCGGGCAGCTCGTTTTTTATCGCCGAAGATTCAGGCAGATGTCCGCTAGCGCCTCAGCGGCCTCGGTGCTGTAGTCCGGGCGGGCGGCCAGATCGCCGAGACTGACCATGCCGACGATGCGGCCCTGCTCGGTCACGGGCAGGCGGCGGATCTGCCGCTTGGCCATCAGCGCGCCTGCTGCCGCCGCATCGTCGTCCGGCGACAGGGAAACCGGATTCGAGGTCATGATCTGCCGCACCTTCGTGAGGGCCGGGTCAAAGGACGCGGCCACGCAGCGCAGCACAATGTCCCGGTCGGTCAGAATCCCCTTGAGCTGCCCGCCCGGGCCTGCCACCGGCAGCACGCCGATGTTCCGCCGGCTGAGCAGCCGCGACGCCACCGCCACGCTGTCCTCCGGCGACACCGCCGCAATATTGGTTGACATAACATCTTTTACCAACATAAGAATACTCCCCTTCAAATCTTTTGAAGGGGAGTATTTCCAATTTGGATGCATTTTATTCCGCCTGTACCACGATCGGGCCCTGCCTGACCCTGTGCCAGTCGAATATCCCGGCCAATTCCGCCGCGGAGATCGGCGCGGACGTTTCGGTCAGCCCGGCGGCATGGGCCAGCATGCCGATCAGCTGCGCTGCCGTCATCCGCTGCTGCAGAACGCCCAGATCAAGATCCCGGTCCCGCTTGCTCAGCCGGCGTCCGTCCGGCCCGATCAGCAGCGGCACGTGGTAGTATTCCGGGGCAGGGAAGCCCAGCAGCTTTTGCAGATACAGCTGCCTGGGCGTGGAGCTGAGCAGATCCGCGCCGCGCACCACCTGGTTGACGCCGCAGAGCCCGTCGTCCACCACGACGGCCAGCTGATAGGCGAACACGCCGTCCGCCCGCCGCACCGGGAAGTCGCCGCAGTCCCGGGCCAGATTTTCTTCATAATGCCCCTGCACGCCGTCCTCGACAGCATACACCGCGTCCGGCACCAGCAGCCGCAGCGCGGCCCTGCGCGGCCTTGCGGCGCGTTCTTCGGGCGTCAGATTGCGGCAGGTGCCGGGATAGATCACGCGCCCGTCGCTGGCGTGCGGCGCGGAGGCGGCCTTGAGCATGCCTCTGGTGCACCAGCAGGGATAGATCACGCCCTGCGCCTCCAGCTTTGCCAGCTGCGCCTCGTAAATCTCTGTGCGCAGGCTCTGCTGCGGCGTTTCCTCGTCCCAGTCCAGGCCCAGCCAGCGCAGATCCTCGCGCAGCTGCGCCGCGTGCAGATCATTGCAGCGCTCTGTATCCAGATCCTCCATCCGCAGCAGCAGCCTTCCGCCGCAGCTGCGCACGCCGCACCAGGCCATCAGCGCGGCAAATACATTCCCCAGGTGCATCCGGCCGCTGGGGCTGGGCGCAAAGCGCCCCACCACACGCCTACCGTCCATAGGGATGCAGAGAATCGGCGACAATGGCCGTCTGGTAGGGGTTGTACCGGGCGTCAAGCAGGGCGGCGGCGTCATAGATCGACTCGATGTAATACGAGCCGCCGTTCACCATATCGCCGTAGCCGGGCAGGGTGTCGTTTTCCAGATGCCCGCGGCAGAGCACCACGGCCTTGGCGATCCAGGCCATCTCCAGCAGGTCCAGGTCCGAGGTCGTGTTCTCCCAGACGAGCTTGGCTGCGAAGGGGAGCCGCGGCAGCTTCCAGACGCTGACCCACTGCTTCATGGCAGCGGAGAGAAAGTCACGCTGCACATTCACGCGCTCGAGGTCTGCCGCTGCATAGCCGCTGCGGAAGCGCACGAGCCACATCGACTGTTCGCCGTTCAGGTGCTGGCGGCCCTGCCGGAGGTCGATGACAAGGTCCTGCACCGGGTCCTCGTACTGCATGTCCATCGGCACGTCGTAGGTCACGCCGCCCATGGCGTCCACCAGCTCCTCGAAGCAGGCGAGGTCAATCAGCATGTAGCCGTCCGGCCGGTAGCCGATCAGGTCGGCGGTGTAGCCCATCAGCGCGTCCATGCCCTTGGCCCCGCTGCCGTTGGCGCCATAGGCGCCGTTGATCTTCGGCACGGGGTTGTCGCGGTTGACCATGGTGTCTCTCGGGATGCTGAGCAGTCGCATGGTCTGCTCCTCGGTGTCGAGAAACAGCAGCATGATCGTGTCGGTGCGCTCGCCGCCCATGTCGGTGCCGGCCAGCAGGATCGTGGCGCAGCCGTCCTTTCTCGTGCCGATGGGCTGGGTGGAGCGGGGCATTTTTGCCAGCAGCAGCAGGCTGCCGCCGGCCAGCGCCGCGAGCAGCAGCACGAAGAAGACCAGCTTGAGCAGGAAGCGCAGAAAGCGATGCTTTTTCTTTCTCGGCTTCACGTCCGCTTCCTCCTCATCTTCCGCTTCTTCGTCCGCGTCCTCGACCGGCTGCGGCTGGACAGGCCGGCGATAGCGCTGGGCGCGCTGCGGCGCGGCCTTCGACGGCGGGGCATACTGCGCCCGCCCTTCGTGGATCTCGCGCATCGCGTTTTCGCTGAAGCGGCTCTCGACCCGGGGCTGCACCGGCGTGAAATATTCCTCTAATTCGGATTTTCGGGACATCGTATCCCTCCAGTTGTTGCTTACTTGTTTACATAATCAATGAAGCGCAGGAACGCGGCCTTGCCTTCCTCGTTGCGGCGGTAGACGCCCGCGTGCTCGAGCACCTTGGAGAAGACCTTGCCCACCTCAAGCCGCAGGATGCCGCGGACATTGTCGGGCGTGAAGGTATACTGCGTTTGCAGCTGCTCGGCCCAGTCGGCGTGCTTCTCGGTCAGCGGATCGGCGCGCAGGTCGCCGCCGTCCACCAGCAGCTCCGCGAGCCTGCCCAGCTCGCTCTTCAGACGCGGGGGCAGCACGGCCAGACCCATGACCTCGATCAGGCCGATGTTTTCCTTCTTGATGTGGTGCAGTTCGCTGTGCGGATGGTAGTAGCCCAGGGGGCACTCCTCGGTGGTGATGTTGTTGCGCAGCACCAGGTCCAGCTCATAGTCCGCGCCGCGGCGGCGGGCAATGGGCGTGATCGTGTTGTGGGGGATGCCCTCGGTCTCGGCGAGGATGAAGGCGTCCTCGTCGGTGTAGCCGCGCCAGGCGGCCAGGATCTTCCCGGCCAGCTCCGCCAGGCGCACGCGATCGGCGCTCTGCAGGCGGATGACGCTCATGGGCCACTTCACGATGCCGGCCTTGACGTCCTCAAAGCCCCGGAAGGCGATCTCGATCTCCACCGGGGCCTTCTCCATGGCGAAGCAGTAGTGGCCGCCCTGGAAGTGTGCATGCGTGAAGATGGAGCCGCCCACGATGGGCAGGTCTGCATTCGAGCCCATGAAGTAGTGCGGGAAGATGGTGACGAAGTCCAGCAGCTCGCGGAAGGTGCCCTCGTCGATGCGCATCGGCGTGTGCCGGGCGTCGAAGGCGATGCAGTGCTCGTTGTAGTAGACGTAGGGAGAGTACTGCAGATACCAGGGATCGCCGTCGAGCTCGATCGGCAGAATGCGGTGGTTCTGCCGGGCCGGGTGGTTGTAGCGGCCGGCGTAACCCTCGTTCTCCACGCACAGCAGGCACAGGGGATAGCCGGTCTTAGGCGCGGCCTTCATGGCGGCCAGCGAGGTGGTCGCCTTCTCGGGCTTGGAGAGATTGATCGTGATGTCGAGCTCGCCATATTCGGTCTCGGCCTTCCACACCAGGTTCCGCGCGATGCGGTCGCGGCGGATGTAATTGGTGTCGCCGGCGAGCTGATAGTAATAATCGGTCGCCTTCTTGGGGTCCTCGGCATAGAGCGCGCGGAACTTCTCGCGCACCACGCTGGGCAGGGGGGTGATGACGCCCATGAGCCCGGTGTCGAACAGGTCGCGCAGGGTGATGTCGTCCTCGATGAGGCCGGTCTCTACGGCGTAATCCGTCATGGCGTTCAGGATCTTGGTCAGATCCCGCTCCAGAGGCTGGGCGGTCTTGGTGTAGCCGTCGAGCTTGAGGCGCTCGAGCAGGGCGTTGGTGGCGACCTGGGCGTCGTCCGGGTGCAGCAGGCCCTTTTCCAGGCCGTAGGCGACGAGACTTTGAATCATGCGATCAATCATGTTTGCTCCTCCTAAGCAGATGTCGAAAATGGGGAAACGGAAACGTAGAGCTCCCGGGGAAAGAGATTCCAGGGGAAGGCATCCCGGTCGGGCGCCTGGTAGAAGCGCATCCGGCGGCCGGTTTCGGGGTGGTCAAAGGCCAGAAGGCAGGAGAACAGCGCGATGCTGCAGCGATCATCCCGCCCGCCGTAGCGCCCGTCGCCGACCAGCGGCAGCTGGCGGGAGGCGAACTGCACGCGGATTTGGTGGGTCCGGCCGGTGAAGAGGCGGATGCGCACGAGCGTCAGCGCCTGCGCGCCGTCCTTTGCAGACGCGATCACGCGGTATTGGAGCTTTGCCCTGCGCACGCCGCGACGCTCGCGATTGACGACGTAGGACTTGTTCTTCCGCGCGTCGCGGTAGAGCAGATCCTCTAAAACGGCGGCAGCCTCCGCCGGCGCGCCGCGCAGCACGGCGTAGTACTCCTTGTCCACCGTGTGGGCGGCAAACTGGTCGATGAGCGCGGACGCGGCTTCGTGTGTGCGGGCCAGAACGCTGAGCCCGGCGACCTCCCGGTCGAGCCGGTGCACGGTGAAAACATCCTCAGCCTCGCCCTTGCCTGCCAGCTCTGCCGCCAGCAGCGCCGGCAGCGTCCGGCCGGGACCGGCCTCGGACAGGCAGCCAGCCGGCTTGCAGCACACAGCCAGCGCAGCGTCGCGATAGAAAATTTGCAGCGGATGGTCCATATTCACACCTCCTACCCTTCAATATACCAAATCTGACGGAAAAGAACAAGCCCAAACCGGAAAAAAGTCGTCGGAGCGCAAAAAAGTCGCGCAGATTTGCATCTGCGCGGCTTTTTACAAGCTCAAAGCAGGCCGCTGTCCTTGAGGGAGACGTAGTCCTCATCGGCGACGATGATGTGGTCGATGAGCTGAACGTCGACGCACTGCAGTGCGGTCTGCAGCAGATCGGTGGCCGAGATGTCCTCCCGGGAGGGGAGGGCGATGCCGGAGGTGTGGTTGTGCGCGATGACGACCGAGCTTGCGTTGACGGCCAGCGCAGTTTCCACGATCTTGCGGATCGGCAGCAGCGTACTGTTGACCGAGCCCTCGCCCACCTTCCGGTAGTCGAGCAGCTTGCACTTGGCGTCGAGGCAAAGCATGTGCACCTGCTCCTCTCGCGCGCCGCGGAACTGGGAGAGAATGAATTTTGCGCAGTCGGCCCGGGTCGGGAAGAGACGCGTGTCGGCTGCGCGGGAGGCGGCATAGCGCTTCCACAGCTGCGGCTGCATGTGCAGCAGCACAGCGGCCCGCTGCGTCATGCCGGGCACCTGCAGCAGCGACTCGGTGGGCGCCTCAAACACGGCATAGAGCGCGCCGAAGCGCTCGAGCAGCCCGTGGGCGATCGTGTTGGTCTCCCGCCGCTGGATGGCGAAGGTGAGCAGAAGCTCCAGCACCACAAGATCCGGAAACCCGTCGAGGCCGGCGGAGCGATAGCTCTCATACAGCCGCTGGCGGTGGCCGGCGTGAATGTTTGCAGAGCCTTCCATTTGTGTTCCCTCCCAGAAAATCTCTCCGAACATCAAACAATCGCTGCCGCATCATGCGCAGCAGCGATTGCAGGCAAAATGATTACTTTGCGACCTTGTCCTTGAGCGCCTTGCCGGCCTTGAAGGCGGGGGTGCGGGAAGCAGCGATCTCAATGTTCTCGCCGGTGCGGGGGTTGCGGCCGGTGCGAGCCTCGCGGGTCTTGGTCTCGAAGGAGCCGAAGCCGACGAGCTGAACCTTTTCGCCCTCAACCAGAGCGGCGGTGATGGTGTCGATGGTGGCGTTGAGAGCCTTTTCAGCGTCCTTCTTGGACAGCTCAGCCTTTGCTGCGACGGCAGCGATGAGTTCAGTCTTGTTCATGATGTTACCTCTTTCTATAATTACTTTAAGATATTTTTATCATACCACGCGGCAGGAATTTGATTCGCATGGGTGAAGCTGGTTGACGCGACTTCGACGCATAATTTACCACATTTCACTTACTTTTGCAAGGGGAAAAATTGAAAAACGCGGGAATTTTTGCGGATTTTTTCAAATTTTTCAGCGAATTTTCAAAAGCCTTGCGATTTTGTCGCCCTTGGGCAGCAGCGCGCAGTCCTCTTTCGTGATGATCCGCAGGGCCAGGACCAGGACGACATACACTGCAACCGCCACGCCGATGCAGAGAGCCGTTACAAGCAGGTTGGACAGCTGCAGCCGGACCAGGATCGTCTTGCAGCCGTAGGTGATCGCGCCCATGAGCACAGAGGCGATCAGCGGCTTGAGCATGGTCCTGGGGATGCTGACCGCGTAGCCCTTGCGCGCCATTGCGAACAGGTTCAGGGCGGAGATGACCACATAGCAGATGAGCGTGGAGATGGAGGCGCCCACGATGTTGAGCCTTGGGATGCTCACGAGCTGCCAGGTGCAGAAGAGCTTGATGCCGCCGCCGATCAGCATGTGGATGACCGGGATCGTCACGTCGCCGTGGCTCTGCATGATGCCGTTGGAGACCAGAACGATCGCGTTGAAGATGACGCAGATGCCGAGAATCGCCAGCAGCGGCGTTGCCGTGGCAAGGGTTTCCTCAGTGTGCGAGGCCAGAAGCGCGTAGATCTCGCGCGAGAGCGCGGCCAGACCCAGCGCGCTGGGGCAGGCCAGCAGCGCCATGACGCGCAGGGCGCTTTCCATGATGCTGCGCTCGCCTCTGCGGTCCTTCGTCGTGATCTTCTCGGTCAGCGCGGGGATCGCCGCAACGACGATGGGCGTGATGAAGGAGCAGGGGAGATTGAAGATGGTCTGACAGAAATTGTAGATGCCCTTGAGCACGTCGGCCTTGTCGGCCATGCCGGCACCGGACTGCAGGCTGCCCATGTAGACGCCCACGTCCGCGAGGTTGATCAGCTGCAGGCCGGCTGCGCCGATCGTGATCGGCACCGCGATGCGCAGCAGCTCCTTCGTCGTGGCTTTGTAGGACTTGACCGCGCCGCTGTCGCTGCCGGCATAGATCTCGGTCCGGCGCACCTTGCCATACAGATACCAGGCGGCAATGCCGCAGCCCAGCGTCACGCCGATGATGGCGCCGCCGGCGGCCCAGGCGTGGGCCTCAGAGAGCGCGGCAGACGGCGTCCGGGTGTCCAGCCCGCCCCTGCGGAACAGGGCCATGATCAGAACCGCCAGGCCCAGACCCACGATCAGCTTGCACAGCGCCTCAATGACCTGGGAGACGGAGGTGGGCCGCATATCGCCCTGGCCCTGGAAGAAGCCGCGGTTGACCGAGGTCAGGCAGATCAGCAGCACCGCCGGGGACAGGCAGAGGATCGGGAACCACGCGTTGTGCTGCCGCACAACGAAGTCCGCCAGCGGAAGACACAGCGCCGCCATGCCCACGGTGCCCACGGTGCCGATCAGCAGGAAGACCCGCCGCGACACATCGTAGATCCGCCGGATCTGCCGGAAATTCTGCAGCGCGTTCTCCTCGGAGATCATCCGCGACATCGCCACGGGCAGGCCGGTGGTCGCGATCATCAGCAGCACGTTATAGATATCGTAGGCGGAGTTGAAGTAGCCGTAGCCGTCGTCGCCGATGACATGCTGGATCGGGATCTTGTAGAGCGCCCCGATCAGCTTGACAATGGCCGCCGACAGCGCCAGCACCGCCGCGCCGCCCAAAAAGGTTTGCTTTTTGCTACCCTTGCTCAAATTATCCGTCCTTTCAGATGGCATTAGAATGCAGTATAGCAGAGTGGGTCAGTTTTGTCAATTCTTTTCTGCGTCCGGCTTGTCCAGAAAGACCTGCGGCATGGCGTGCTCGGCCAGCTCGCGCACCACGCTGTCGAGGTCGATGGTGAGGAACTTGCCGCCAGCATAGAGCATTCTGCCGCGCACCATGGTCATGACCACGTCGTGGCCCGAGGCCGCGTAGACCAGCTGGGAGAGCACGTTGTGGCAGGGCATCAGATGCGGGGCCGTGAAGTCGAGCATGATGAGGTCGGCGTCCATGCCGAGCTTGATCATGCCGCATTCCTTTTCCCGGCGCTGGGCCTTCGCGCCGCAGACGGTGGCCATCATGAGCGGGGCCTGGGCGGGCATCACCGTGGGGTCGAGGGTTCTGCCCTTTGCCATGAGCGCGGCCGCCTTGATCTCCTCAAAGAGGTCGAGGTTGTTGTTGGAGGCCGAGCCGTCGGTGCCCAGGGCGACGTTCATGCCGGCCTTGACCATGGCGGGCACATCCGCACAGCCGGAGGCCAGCTTGAGGTTGGAGACCGGGCAGTGCACCGCCGTGACGCCGCGCCGGGCCAGAAGCGCCATGTCCTCGGGCTCGAGCCACACGCAGTGCGCCGCGGTGGTGGGCGCGTCGAAGACGTGGTGGCAGTCGAGGATCTGCGCCGGGGTCAGCCCGTAGCGCTCCTTGCAGGCCTCGTGCTCGGCCTTCGTCTCGGACAGGTGCACCTGCATGCCGAGGCCCTCGTTGAGGCAGTATTCGCCCAGCGCGTCCCAGAGCCTGTAGTTGGAGGTGTACTCCGCGTGGACGCTGCCCTCGATCCTGATGCGGCCGAAGTCGAAGCCGTCCCACTGCTCCTTGAGCGCCACAAGCTCCCGGCAGGCGGGGTAGGTCTCGAAGTCAAAGTCCTCGGTGAAGAGCGTGGTGCCGCGCGAGAGATTCGCCTTGATGCCGCTCTCGGCGACGGCCTGGGCGATCTCGTCGCAGAAATTGTACATTTCCGACACCGAGGTCACGCCGAAGCGCAGGCACTCGGCGATGGACAGCAGCGTTGCCGCCTTGACTGCCCGGCCGTCGAGCCGGTCCTCCCGGGGGAAGATGTAGTCGTTGAGCCAGGTGGCCAGGTCCACGTCGTCGGCATAGCCGCGCAGCAGGGACATGGGCAGGTGCGTGTGGCAGTTGATGAGGCCGGGCATGAGCACCATGCCCTCGCCGCTGACGATCTGCTTGGGCTGCTCCTTGGGCGGCAGCTTGGAAAGATAAGCAATTTTCCCGTCCGTGACGCCGACGAAATAATCATAAAAGACGTGCATCGCCTCGTCCATCGTCACGGCGGTGATGTGAGAAAACAGGGTATCCATAAGGTCCTCCGGAAATGAAGAAATGAAAAAATGAAGCTACGACTGCGCCCTGAATGAAGCCGCTTCGCGAATTGAGGTATCGCCTTAAGGAAGAAATTCCTCCTTGAGCAGGCAGGTGGGCGGCAGCAGATTGATATCCAGCGGCTCAAACTGCATGAGGCCGTGCAGGATCTCCTCGGTGAGCAGCTCCTGGGGGTTGTTTTCCACGTTGGTGAGCAGCTTCTCCACGATCGGGCGCAGGGCCGGGATCTCGTAGTTGTGGGCGCTGTCGATGTGGTAGTGCGCGGTCTTCTTGTAGGGGGTGATGTAGCGCTTTTCACCGCGGCGCACATTGGCCCACATGCCGAGCGTGTCGGCAGCCGACGCGCAGCGGAAGTAGTAGTCGCGCACGGTCCGGCGGATCACGCGCAGCCACACGCGGTCAAAGACCTCCTCATCCTGGTGGAAGACGTAGGTTGCCGGGGAGACAAAGAGCCGCGTGGCCTCCGGGTGGCGGTCGGTGAACATGGGGTTCAGGCCGTGGATGCCCTCAAAGATCACGGCCTCGTTTTCGTGCAGCTGCAGGGGCGTGCCCTCTTCGGAGATGCACTGGCGCTGGAAGTCGTAGTGGGGCACCAGGATCTCCTCGCCCCGGTCGAGCGCGCCCAGGTGCTCGTTGAGCAGATCGATGCGCAGGGCCTCGGGGGCCTCGAGATCCAGCTCACCGTTGGGCGTTCTGGGGAAGCCGTCGTCGGTCTTCATGCGGTAGTAGTCGTCGAGCGAGACCATGTGGCAGTAGATGCCGCGCTGCTCCAGCGCCCGGCGGACGCGGGAGGCGGTGGTGGTCTTGCCGGAGGCGGAGGGGCCTGCCAGCAGGATGATGCGGCTCAGGTGCAGCCGGGAGATCACGGTGTCGGCCGCCTTTTCCACGCGGTCGGTATAGGCCTGGTCACAGCGCTGGATAAAGCCGATGGGGTCCTCGCGGACGGCTTCGTTGATCAGTTCAAGCTCTACAAAGTGTTCAGCGTTCATAGTTGGACTCCTTTCAACAGCCGGAACATTTCATCCTTCTGCCCCAGCACGTCGTCAATTTTTTCGATGTATTCCTTGGGAAACTTCGGGTTGTGGAAGCGCTCGAGCTTTGTCTGCGAGAGATTGACCTTGCTCATGCCGGCACCGCCGAGGGAGACGATGCTGTGCAGCTCCTCCATCATGTAGATGTTGTACAGGCACAGATCGCCGTCCCGGCACCAGCCGACATTCTCAAAGCTGCCGGACATGTATTTTTGCCGATAGAGATAATAGGGCCGATAGCCCTGTGCGCGCAGCAGATCGGAGGCCTCAGCCACCATCCGGGCCACGTCGTCCGCCGAAAGCAGCTGCTCGCGCCGCTCGAAGAGGTCCGCGCCCTTCTTGAGGGCCAGCGTGTGCACGGTGATGTTGGAGGGCCGAAGCGAGAGCACCTGCTCGACGGAGCTGCGGAAGCTCTCGGGCGTGTCGGTGGGCAGGCCTGCGATCAGGTCCATGTTGATGCTGGTAAAGCCGGCCTCCGCCGCCTGCCGGTAGGCCTCGACGATCTGGGCTGCGGTGTGATGCCGACCGACGGCGGCCAGCACCCGGTCGTTCATGCTCTGGGGGTTGATGCTCATGCGGTTGGCCCCGTGCGCCCGGATGGCCCGGAGCTTTTCCGGGCTGAGCGTATCGGGCCGGCCGCCCTCCACCGTATATTCTATCGTGCGGGAGAGGTCGAAATTCGCAGCAATCGCCTCCATGAGCCGGGAAATCTGCTCGGTGGAGAGGGTGGTGGGCGTCCCGCCGCCGAAGTACACGGTGCGCACGGTCCTGCCGCTGTCCTTCAGCAGCGCGCCCACGTGCTCGACCTCGCGCAGCAAGCAGTCGAGATAGGGCGTGAGCAGCTTGCCCGCGGACCCGGCGGTCTGGCTCACAAAGGAGCAGTAGGCGCAGCGGGTGGGGCAGAAGGGGATGCCGACATAGACCGACACATCCTGCGGCGCAAGCAGCGAGGCGGCCTGGACCGAGGCCTGCGAGCATTCGATGCAGAGACTGCGCCGCTCGGGCAGAACAAAAAACGTGTCCCGCAGAAGACGGTCCGCGCTTTGTTCGCTGCCGCCGCCCAGCAGATGCCGGGTGGTCAGCTTGGTGGGCCGCACGCCCGAGAGCGCGCCCCAGGGGGGCAGGCGGTCGAGGTGCTGGGCGGCGGCCAGATAGTAGCTGCGCTGCAAAATCCGCCGCCGCAGCGCGTAGGTTTCGTTTTTGACCGCGAGCCGGCACACGCCGCGGGCAGCTTTCCCGTTTTTGGTGATCACGGCGGTGGCCGTCAGAAAGCTCTTTCCCCGGTGCAGCCTGGAAACCGCCCCGTCTCCAGCAAATGGAGTCTCGCAAAACTCCATCTTCTCCTCCGGAAACAGGCACAGCTGCAGCTGCTCCAGGGCGTAGCGGTCTTCATGACCCGAAATATACAGTTTCAAGGAGTACTCCTTTCAAAAATGAAGGAATGAAGAAATGAAGGAATGAAGCCGCTTCACGAATTGAGGTATCGCTTCGCGATGATTCAATTTGATTTTTCAATTCTGCGGAATTGAAAAATTCCATAATTAGGGCAACGCCCGGCCTCATTTCTTCATGAACGAAGTGGCTTCATCAGCGACCAGCGGGAGCGGCATCATTTCTCTATAATCCCGGCATACTCTTCAGGCCGAGGGCGCGCAGCATGAACACGTTGCTTTGCCGCTCCCGGGCGAGGGTCGTGGGCTCGCCGTGGCCGGGATAGACCAAATAGTCGCCGGGCAGCTCCGCCATGCGGCGCAGGGAGCTCAGCATCTGATCCCAGCTGCCGCCGGCGCCGTCGGTGCGGCCGCAGCTGCCCCGGAAGAGCAGATCGCCGCAAAACAGCTTGTCGCCCAGCACCAGGATCACGCAGCCGGGCGTGTGCCCGGGCGTGTGCAGCACCTGGAAGTGCAGGCTGTCAAAGTCGAGGTTGTCCCCCTCCTCGTAAAAGTCGGTGTTGACCAGCCCGCGGCGCAGATAGGGCGGCATGCTCAGATCCAGCGGATGAACGTAGATCCTGCAGCCCGTGGCCTCAAACAGCGGCTGCGTGGCGCCGACATGGTCAAAATGGGCGTGGGTGATGAGTATCGCCTGCAGCGAAAGCCCATGCTTCTGCAGCGCGCCCAGAAGCCGCTCCGGCTCGTAGCCCGGATCGATGAGGACAGCGTGCCTCGTTGCCTCGTCGTAAAGCAGATAGCAGTTGGTTTCATACAGCCCCAGCGTCATGGTGATCATCTGCATACACGACCCCCCTTTTCATTCTCTCTCTTTTCTATACAACGGTGGAATACGAATACGATTGCTGCAGTGAAGGTATAAATGAAGGAATGAAGAAATGAAGCTGCGACTTTGTCGCGAATGAAGCCGCTGCGCTAATTGCGGTGTCGCTGCGCGACGGATTGAATTTGCGGCTTGCGCCGCGGATTCTGTAAAGCAGCGTCCCGTAGTGGCCGATGCCCACATCGGCCATGATGATTCGTTGCGCATCGTACCTTAATGGCCGATGTGGGCATCGGCCACTACGGTGCAGCACTTTGAAATCGCATTCCGTTTTACAATTGGTAAATTGAAAAACACCACAATTCGGCGAAGCCGGCATCATTCGGCCGCAGGCCAGCTTCATTCCTTCATTCGCGACCAACGGGAGCAACTTCATTTTCCACGACTATGCCAGCTCGTCGCTGTCGATCCACAGCGTGACCGGGCCGTCGTTGACGGAGGCCACCTGCATATCGGCGCCGAACTCGCCGTGCTGCGGCGGATAGCCAAGCCGCTCGCATTCGGAAAGGAAAAATTCGTACAGCGGCACGGCAAGCTCCGGGCCGGCCGCGCCGACAAAGCTGGGCCGGCGGCCCTTGCGGACATTGCCGTAGAGCGTGAACTGGCTCACCACCAGCACCTGCCCTTGGACCGCCTCGAGACCCAGGTTCATCTTGTCGTTCTCGTCGGTAAAGACCCGCAGGCCGAGGATCTTCTCGGCCAGCTTCGTGGCCTCCCGTTTCGTGTCCTCCGGGCCGACGCCCAGCAGGATCAGAAAGCCGCGACCGATGCGGCCGACGACCGCGCCGTCAATCGAGACGGAAGCCTCGGAAACTCTCGTCACGACCGCGCGCATCAGATCTTCCCCCTTCGCACGCTTCGCACGCCGTTGATGCTGCGGATGCGGCCCATGGCGGTGGAGAGCTCCTCGGTGCTCTTGACCTCGAAGGTCACGGTGAACTGGCAAAGGCCGTTGGGCAGCTCCTTGCCGCTGATCTCCTTCATGCGCAGCTGTTGGCTGGTGAGCGCGGCGGCCACGTCGACCAGCATACCGTCGCGGTCGGTCGCGATGACCTCCAGCGTGGTGGCAAAGGGCTTGTCCTCGCTCTTGCACCAGCTCACGCGGACCCAGCGGTCCTTCTGGGCCGGATCGGTCGCGCCCTGGGCGTTGGGGCAGTCGCGGCGGTGGATCGACACGCCGTAGCCCTTGGTGATGAAGCCCACGATGTCGTCGCCGGGCACCGGGGTGCAGCAGCGGGAGAACTTGATCATGCACGAGCCGATGTCCTCCACAATGACGCCGGAGGCGGCGTGCCGGTCGGGCTTCGCGCTCTGCGCAGCGGCCGGCTTGGCCGGCTCCTTGGGTGCGCTTGCGCGGCTGGCCTTGAGCAGATCCTCCTTGATCTTGCCCACCGCCTTTGCCGCGGTCAGACCGCCGTAGCCGATGGAGGCGTAGAGGTCGTCAATGTTGTCAAACGAGAGCTTGCGCAGCAGCGTCTGCAGCAGCTCGTCGTCCTGCAGCACGCTCACAGAGACGTTCAGCCGGTGCAGCTCGGCCTCGAAGCTGGCCTTGCCCCGGACGATGTTCTCCTCGCGCTTCTCCTTCTTGAACCACTGCTTGATCTTGGATCGGGCCTGGTTGCTCTTGCAGATGTTGAGCCAGTCGCGCGACGGGCCCTTGGCGTTTCTGGAGGTGAGGATCTCCACGATGTCGCCGTTTCGCAGGCTCACGTCGTAGCTGGCGATGCGGTTGTTGATCTTGGCGCCGATCATCGCGTTGCCCACGCCGGAGTGAATGGCATAGGCAAAGTCGATGGGCGTCGAGCCGCGGGGCAGGGAAATGACCTTGCCGCGGGGCGTGAAGACAAAGACCTCGTCGTCGAACATGTCGACCTTGAGGCTGTGGACAAAGTCCTCGGCGTCGGTCTCCTGCTGGTCCTCGAGGAGCCTGCGGATCCACTCGAATTCCTTTTCGTTGCCGGTTTCGACGCCCTGCTTGTACTTCCAGTGGGCGGCCACGCCGTATTCGGCGGTCTCGTGCATCTCCTGGGTGCGGATCTGCACCTCAAAGGGGATGCCCTCCACGCCGATGACCGTGGTGTGCAGGCTCTGGTAGCGGTTGGGCTTCGGGGTGGAGATATAGTCCTTGAAGCGGCCGGGCACGAGGTTGAACATCTCGTGGATGTGGCCGAGCACGTTGTAGCAGTCCGGGATCGAGTCCACGATCACGCGGAAGGCATAGAGGTCGTAGAGCTCCTCGATCGTCTTCTGCTGGGCCTTCATCTTGCGGTAGATGGAGTAGACGTGCTTGACTCTGCCGTAGATCTTGCAGGGGATGCCCACGGCCTCCATCCGCTCGGCGATGCGGGTGCGGATCGAGTCCATGAACTTCTCGGCCTCCTCCTCATGGGCGTCCAGATAGTCCATGATCTGCCGGTAGCCGTCGGGGTCGAGGTACTGAAGCGACGTGTCCTCCAGCTCCCATTTGATCTTCTGCATGCCGAGGCGGTGGGCCAGGGGCGCGTAGATGTCCATGGTCTCCATGGACTTGGAGATCTGCTTCTCCTTGGTCTGGTATTCCATGGTCCGGGTGTTGTGCAGCCGGTCGCAGATCTTGATGAGCACCACGCGGATGTCCTTGCTCATGGCCATGAACATCTTGCGCAGATTTTCCACCTGCTGCTCCTCCTGGGTGGAGTATTCCACGCGGGTCAGCTTGGTGACGCCCTCGACCAGCTCGGCCACGGTCTGCCCGAAGCGATGGGCGATATCGTCAAAGGAGGCGTCGGTGTCCTCGATGCAGTCGTGCAGCAGCGCGGCCAGCACCGCGTCGGTGTCCAGGCCGATCTCCGCCACGATCTGCGCCACCGCGAGCGGGTGGATGATGTAGGGCGAGCCATCCTTTCGTTTTTGGTCCTTGTGTTTTTCCCGGGCGTAGTCGACCGCCTCGTCGATGAGCCCCATATCGCAATAGGGCGCGTTGAGGGCGATGGCCTGCACCATCGCGTCGTAATGTTCCTGGAAGGTTTCCATAGTATCAGCTCCCGCTGTTTCGTTTGCGCTTGAGCTCCTGGATGATGCTGCTTGCGCTGAGATCGACCTTTTGGCCGTTGTTGGTGATGCGGATGCGGTAGTGCCCGGACTGCTTGCGCAGGTCGATGAGGCCCTGCTCGGCGAAGACGTCCAGGCAGATCCGGGTTTTTGCCATGGTCAGGGAGGTGTTGGTGCTGCGCAGGATCTTGCGGCTGAGGCAGGCAAAGTCCTCCTCCACGAGCTCCTGCGCGGCGTTGAAGACCAGATAGCGCCACACCGCCACAAATTCGCTGCGGATCGGCAGCAGCTGGGCTGCGTCCGCGGGGGTCAGGCAGCGCTGCCGGTAGCGCAGATACAGCGCCGACTGGGAGCGGGCCTCCTTGCGGCTCTGCTCGCAGGGGCGGATGTCGATGAGGTTGAGCTGCACCGAGCGCACGTCCCGGTATTCGTTGATCTGCGGCACAAAGGCCACGTCCACATGGTCGCCCACGGCGACGCCGGACTGCAGAATGCTTGTGGAAAAGAAGATGCCGCCGATAAACTCGCCGGGGCGCCTGCCGTAGCGCAGGCGCAGGCGCAGATGCTTGCCGCCGCCGACCTCGCTCAGGTGCTCGACGAAGAGGTTTTCCATGCAGAACACCGCGCTCGGGCAGCCCACGCCGCAGGGCTCGAGCTCCTGCAGGGCCAGGATGTTTTCCTGCGTCAGCAGCTGCGGCTCGACCACGCAGTCCACGCGCAGCGCATTTTCCGCCTCGCCGCTGGTGTTGTGGGCCCGCACGAGCTTGCAGATCTCTTCGCGGAAGCGCGGCACGTTCTCCCGCCGGATCGTAAAGCCGGCGGCCAGCTCATGCCCGCCGTAGCTCTCGAGCAGATCGGACAGCTGGGTGAGGGACGCAAACAGGTTGAAGCCGCCGTAGCTGCGGGAGCTGGCCTTGCCCTTGTCGCCGTCCATGCAGATGAGGAAGGTGGGGCGGCGGAACTCCTCGCTCAGCCGCGAGGCGACGATGCCGACCACGCCCTGGTGCCAGGTGTCGCCGGTGAGCACGATGGCGTCCGGCTGGGGCTGCGCGGACAGCATCGCCATGGCCTCGTGATAGATCCCGGCCTCCACCTTCTGCCGCTCGCGGTTGAGCCGGCACAGGGCGGCCGCCAGCATCGCGGCCTCGGCGGGGTCCTCGGTCAGAAACAGGCGCACGGCCATGTCCACCTGGCCCATGCGGCCGGCGGCGTTGATCCTGGGGGCCAGCACATAGCCCACGGTGCCCGTGGTGACGGGCTTGCCCGCGCAGCCGCATTCCTGCATCAGGGCGGCCACGCCGGGCCGCCTGGCCTTCTGCAGCATGTCCAGGCCGCGGACCACCAGGGTCCGCACCTCGCCCTGCAGCGGCATCACGTCGGCGATCAGGCCCAGGCAGACCAGATCGGCATAGCGCGCGAGCACGGCCTCCTGGTCGCCGCAGATCGCCGCGGCCAGCTTGAAGGCGATGCCCACGCCGGACAGATCCGTGTGCGGATAGGTCCGGTCCTTGCGGTGCGGGTCCACCACCGCCACGGCGCAGGGCAGCTCGCTCTTGCACTCGTGGTGGTCGGTGACGACCAGCTCGATGCCGCGCTTTTTGCACAGCAGCGCCTCGTCGGTGGCTGTGATGCCGCAGTCTACCGTGATGATGAGGTTGACCTGCTGGCGGTAGAGATATTCGATTGCCGTGGGGTTGAGGCCGTAGCCCTCCTCGAGCCGGGAGGGGATGTAGCTCGTCACGCGCCCGCCGAGGGAGCGCAGAAAGTCCACCAGTAGGCAGGTGGCCGTGATGCCGTCCACGTCATAGTCGCCGAAGACCGCGATGTGCTCCCGCCGGGCCACGGCCAGGCGGACCCGGTCTGCGGCGGTTTTGAGCTCCTTCATCAGAAGCGGGTCCAGAAGCGGGGCGTCGCTGGCCAGATAGCTGCGCGCCTGCTCGGGGGTCTCATAGCCTCTTGCCGCCAAAACCCGCGCGGTCAGCGGGGAAAACCCGGATGCGCAAAGCGCCTGAATCGCGCCCGGCGCACCACTTGATACGTTCCATGCTCCAAATTTCACAAGATACACATCCAAATCAATCAATTTCTAATTATTATAGCAAAAACAATCGTATTTCTCAATGCTTTTTTCAGAAATTCTCGATATTTGACGTTTGTATTTTTTAACTTTCCGTAAATTCTGTTCCGAATGACTTGCATCTTTTTCAGAAGACGATATAATGAGTGTAAAAAGAAAACACAGAAAACCTGGTGAAAGAATATGCTGCGTAACTTTTTTGCCCGCATTCGTGAGGGCTTTCGTCGTTTTATGTGGGGTCGCTACGGTGTGGATCAGCTGGGATTGTGCCTGCTGGGCGGCGCCATGGGGCTGAGCGTCGTCGGCTGGCTGCTCTCGGTGATCTGGCGCGGCGGTGTCCTTGTTTCAGCGATCCTGAATCTTCTGGCCTACGGCGCGCTCATCTACTATCTGTTCCGGGTGCTCTCCCGGAATCTGGACGCCCGCCGCAGAGAAAACCGCCGTTTTCAGAACTTTATCGCGAGCCTCCGGGACCGGGACAACCGCTACTACCGCTGCCCCCACTGCCACCAGACCGTGCGTGTGCCCAAGGGCCGCGGCAAAATCAAGATCAGCTGCCCCAAATGCAGCGAAAAATTCATCCGCAAGTCGTAAGCGACCTGCGGATGTTTATTTTCAGGATTCAGGGGTCAGGGGTCAGGATTCAGTGTTTGAAATGCCGAACGACGGGCTGCGCGCACAGGCCGGTGAAGAGGCCGGCTGCCATGCCGCTGAGCAGCAGCACCGGCAGATAGGCGACGAGCCCCGGCGTTCTCGTGATGAGGATCGCCATGCCGAGCTGGCCCAGATTGTGGAAGAACCCGCCGACGACGCTCAGAACCCAGAGCTGCCTGTCGCGGATGACCTGTTTCAGCAGCAGCATCACGCCGAAGCTCAGAAGGCCCCCTGCGAGCGCATAGGGCAGCGCACCCACCTGCCCGGTGACGATGGCCCCCAGGCCGATGCGCACCAGCAGCACCGCCAGCGCCTCCTTCCAGCCGAACAGGCAGAGGACCGCCAGCGTCACGATATTGCTCAGCCCCAGCTTGACCCCGGGCACCGGGATCGGCGCGGGGATCTGCAGCTCAATGACAAACATCACCAGCGCCGCCGCCGTCAGCAGCGCCAGAGTTGTGAGCTTCCTGACGTTCATTCTCTATCCCTTTCTATCCAAAACGCGTCAGCGTTTTACTCTAAAATGGCCAGCAAAAACAGCAGCGCGGCGCCCTGGACCATCGCCATCACGGGCACGCCGTAGGCAAACGCGGGGTGCCGCCCGGGGTTGATCTTGTGGCGCAGCAGCGGCATGGCCAGCAGCGTGCCGAAGCTGCCGAAGCACAGGCTCAGGCCCAGCAGCGTCTTTTCCGGGATGCGCCGGCCCCGATGCCGCACGGCCCGGAGCTTGTCCACGCACATGAGCGCAAAGGCGATCAGGCTCATCAGCACCGCCGGCCCAACGACAAAATAAACATGGTTCTGTTTGAAAAATTCGATCATAGACTGCCTCGGGAGGGTTGTGTATGAAAAAAGTGTTGTGCGCGGCGCTGCTGCTGGCGCTGCTGACCGGCTGCGCCGCCCCGCAGGCCGCGGAGGTGTTCTACGTGCAGGACGAGATCCCGGCCCCGGCCAGGATCCCGTTCTCGATCCAGTTTGGCGTCCCGGCGGACGCGATGGCGCAGGAACCGGAGGCGGGCGGCCTGCAGCGGCAGTACGACGCCGCCGACGGCAGCTATACGATCCGGACCGCGATCCTGCCGGGGGAGGACGCGGACGAGGTCATGCTGGAGCTGACCGGCCTGCAGCCGGAGACGCTCAGCCCCATCCGGACCACGCGCCACGGGATGCAGGCCTACCGCTTTTCCTGGTGCAGCGCGGATGAGGACGGCACCCGGCTTTGCAGCGCCGCGATCCTGGAGGACGAGGACTGCTGCTACTGCCTGTCCTTCACGATGCCGGAGGACAGCGCCAAGCAGAACCGCACCCTGCAGATGCAGGTGCTCGACAGCTTCAGCCTCTTCGAGGACGAAGGATTTTAGTTGAGTGGTCAGTGGCTAGTGGTCAGTGGCGAGTGGAAAGTGGACAGTTGACAGTGGAAAGTGATTCTGCTTCGATTTGCACCGCACCCGTAGCGGACGGGTCACCCGTCCGTGGTCCCTTTTGGGCTACTTTACAAATCCGCTGACATGCAGTATACTGTAGAAAATTATAGCATACAGAGGGAACAACTGCAATGAAAAAGTTTTTGATTCCGGTGCTGGCGATCGTGCTGGCGGTGCTGGTGCTGATCGGCACGCTGGTCTATTTGCTCCTCGCCCTGCCGAAGGCCGGGCAGCCGAAGGAACCGGCAGAGCAGACCGAAGCAAAGCCGGTGGCGGATTATCTGGCCGAAACCTGGCCGGATTTTGCACTCGTCCGCTGCGAGGACGGCGTGCTGACGCTCCAATACCAGGTCAAGGGCAGCTATGAGCAGATTGCAAAGCACGGCGCCGCAGCCGGCTACGGCGAGCTGGCCGAGGGCCACCTGGACACCGCCGAGCTGATCCGCCGCGGCTGCCTGCTCCAGTGCGGTCTCGATCTGACCGAGATCATCGTCGTCGGCCAGAGCGAGGACGGCCAGGAGGTCTACCGCGCCTCCACCGTCACCGGCGTCACCGCCTGCTGGGAGAAATAGCGGAGCGAGATATACGGTGCAAGCATAAAAAAACCAGGTCGATTGCTCGACCTGGTTTTTTGCGTCTGCACCGCTTCCATGCGAAGCATGGTCAACGGCCATGAATTGTAAATTACTTTTTCACGCTCTCGGCCAGGCCGCTTGCCAGGCCGGCGAGGCCCTGGATCTCGCTGGGGATGATGATCTTGGTGGCCTGGCCGTTGGCAGCGGTGGCCATGGTCTCGAGGGCCTTGAGCTTGATGACCTGCTCGTTGGGGTTGGCCTGGTTCAGGAGCTTGAGTGCGTCCGCGGTGGCCTGCTGCACGGCCAGGATCGCCTGTGCCTCGCCCTCGGCCTTGAGGATCTTGGACTGCTTCTCGGCCTCGGCTTTCAGAATGGCGGCTTCCTTTTCGGCGCTGGCTCTTAAGATTGCGGACTCCTTTTCGCCCTGGGCCACGAGAATGGCGGAGTGCTTCTGGCCCTCGGCCTGCAGGATGGCCTTGAGCTCCACGCGGTTGACCTTGATGCCCCAGGGGTCGGTGACCTCGTCGAGGATGGCGCGCATCTTGGTGTTGATGACGTCGCGGGAGGTCAGGGTCTGGTCGAGCTCCAGATCGCCGATGATGTTACGAAGGGTCGTTGCGGTGAGGGTCTCCATCGCGACCATAGGCATTTCCACGCCGTAGGTGTAGAGCTTGGGGTCGGTGATCTGGAAGTAGACGACGGTGTCGATCTGCATGGTGACGTTGTCCTTGGTGATGACGGGCTGGGGCGGATAGTCCAGCACCTGCTCTTTCAGAGACACGCGCTTTGCGACGCGGTCGACGAAGGGGAGCTTGACGTGAAGACCCACGCCCCAGACCTTGTGGAAGGCGCCCAGCCGCTCGATCACGTAGGCATGGGACTGCTTGACCACCTGCACGTTGGAGAAGAAGAAAATCAGGAAGATGGCGATAACGACGCCGATGACGATGTAGGGAATCATGATGTTACCTCCTTAAATTGTTCAGATCGTTTCAACGAGGGCCTTGACGCCCGAAATGGAACGGATCACGACCTCTGTGCCGGGCTCGATTACGCTGTCGTCGACACTGCGGGCAGTCCAGTCGGCGCCGTCGAGCTGGATGCGGCCGCTGGCCTGCAGATTGTCGATGCGTTCAATGACCAGAGCGCGCCGGCCTGCCAGGGAATCCACGTTGGTTTTGATCACGTTTTTGCTGACATGCTTTTTGATGAACGGCCGCAGCCCGAGCAGCAGCGCCAGCGAGATGAGCGCGAATACCAGCACCTGGGCCCACAGCGGCGCGCCCAGCAGCTGCGCGACGATGGCGCCAACCGCACCGCAGACGAACCACAGCGACACCAGCTGCACCGTCATCGCCTCCGCGATTGCCAGCACCACAGCCACGCCGACCCAAAACCATAGCTCCATTTGAGACTCCTCCTTTCTCTGATTTGATCATAAATGAAAACTTCAAAACTGTCAAGCTGTGAAAATGAAATAACAAAAAAACCCATGCACAGCCGGACTGTACATGAGTCTCGTTCTTGCGGATGCACCCGGCCGAATGGCGTGATGACGAGCGCCCCCCCGCAGCGGATCTGCGGAACTACTCCCTCAGGGAAGTTTTCACTTTTTACACCCCTATTATACCACATCCGCGGCCCCTGTCAAGATAGCTGGGAAAATATTTTTGGATCAGGGACAGTTGATAGTTGAAAATGGAAAGTGGAAAGTGGAAAGTGTTTTGAGGCAATAGGGAACAGGCAAGAGGCAATAGGAGAGCGTTGTAGGGGCCGGCGTCTCGACGGCCCGCGCAGCAGGCAGCCAAAAGGAGAGGGAGAAGTGAGGAGCGAGGAGTTGGATGGGGAAGGTGTAGGGACAAGCCGTGCTTGTCCGGTGACGAGGGACAGAGCAGGAGCGAGGAGGCAATAGGCAATAGGAGAACGTTGTAGGGGCCGGCGTCTCGACGGCCCGTTGCGCCGGCAGCAGGAGAAACGACTCCCAGAAATGTCATTCTGAGCGCAGCGAAGAATCTAAAAAGGTGTCTTGGCGAAGGCGCTTGGATTCTTCGCTGCGCTCAGAATGACATACTTGAGGCTTGTGCGAAGCAACGCGGATGGGACGGGGAACCCGTCCGCTACAGAAGGATGACATGCTGCGGGCTTGTGCGAAGCATCGCGCCAAAGCGCAGGCTGCAGCATGAATATATTCAATGGGCCTGTTGCGACCGAGAAATCCGTACTTTTCACGTGAAAAAGCGTGAAATAGGAACGGATTTCTCGCTTCGCTCGAAATGACAGAGCATTTTGCAACAGGCCCACAACTGTCCACTGTCCATTGTCAACTGTCAATTATCCCTGAACTCCTCGTTCCTCACTCCTCACTCCTCGCTCCTCGCTCCTCGCTCCTCACTCCTCACTCCTCGCTCCTCGTTCCTCACTCTCTGCTTGTCCAGCCCCACCGGACAAGCAAGGCTTGTCCCTACGCTCTCCACTCTCCACTTTCCACTTTCCACTTTCCGCTCCTATCACCCCTCTGCGCTGCCGCAAAAACAAAGCGCCGGGATTCCCGGCGCTTTGTTGGATTCATGATGCATAGCTGATCCTGCCCAGCAGGACCGGCTTGGGGCCTTCGGTGAAGGCGGCAAAGTCCAGGCCGTTTTCCGCCGGCCTTGTGTAGTAGCGCAGCGTGTCGCCCTCAAAGCAGCTGCTGCGGAAGGAGAGCTCGATCTCGCCAATCGGCATCTCGTCGAGCTGCTTCGTGGGAAACAGCCCCAGAAACGCGCGCAGGTAGGCAACGTTGTTCATGTGCTGCCCGAGGTCGATGTCGCCGGAGCCCACCGTGTGGGTCCCCAGCAGGGTCCCGTCGGAGAAGTCCACCGCCACGCGCACGAACGGCGCGGCATATTCCAGCTCCTTCACCGGGTCGAGCTCCGGCGGGAAGATGCCCTCCACCCGGTGCAGCTTGCCGGTCTTGGTTTCCATCACGGCCCACTCGGTCTTGCCCTCGATCAGAAGCTGACCGTCCCGCTCGATCCGGTATTCGCGCAGCCCGCGCAGCTTTTCCGGCGCGATGGGCCAGGTGCGAAGCTCGACCTGCTCCATCATCCTCGGCCGCTCGTAAAAGCGCAGTTTGGTTTTGACCGTGAGCCAGAACAGATCCCGCGCGGCCATGTCCCAGACGCCGACGCCGAGCAGGCAGGCATGGCTGGTCGCCAGATCCTGGCAGACCATGAAGGCGTCGGCATAGCTGAGCCTGGCCCGGTGGTCGCACACGCCGGGCAGCACGGTATAGCGCTGGCGATAGCGGTTTTCCATTCGCTTATTCTCCGTAGATCGGAGACTTGCCGAGCACGATCTGGTCAAACTGGACGGAGACCGGGTACTGCTCGCTCATGTCCGCGACCATCTTGTCCATCTTGGTGGTCAGGTAGCCCTGGTCGATGATGTACTGCTTCCAGTAGGGGGTGTCGGAGTGGGAGACAAAATACATGATGTGGTAGCCGAACTGGGTCTCCACGATGTCGGTGTCGCCGGTCTGGCGGCTGGCGTCGAAGCACCAGTCGTTGAACTCCTGCACCATGTAGCCGGGGCTGACGTTCTCATACAGGCCGCCGTTGGTGTTCGAGCCGGGGTCGGTGGAGTGCTCGTTGGCAAGCTGGGCAAAGTGATCCTCGGTGGGGTCCTTCTGATACTCGGTCAGGATGGCCTCCGCAGACTCCAGGGCCGCGGCCTTCTCCTCCTCGGTGGGCTCGCCGTCGCCGTCGGCGTCGTCCCAGCTGATCAGGATGTGGCGGACGTTGATCAGCGTGATGCTGTCGTCCTTGGTCACACCGGCGGATTCCATGGCCTCGGCGTTCTCATCGTAGTAGGCCGACAGCTCCTCGTCGGTGTAGTCCAGCGAGCCGTAGATCTCGTTTTCATAGGAGGCGGCCAGATAGTACAGGCGGATATAGTCCTGATAGCCCTGCACGCTCGAGCCGGGACCGAAGGTGTCCTGCACGAAGCTCTCACCGTCTTCAAAGCCATAGCTGGCAGCCTGGGTGTTCAGATCGTCCGGCAGGGTCTCGATGGAGCTCACAAGGTCCTCGGACAGCTCAAAGCCGGCGGCCTTGGCGGTCATCGCGACCGCAGCGTCCTGGTGGAAGCGATCGAGCGCCGCCTGCAGGAAGTACTGCTCCCAGTTGAGGCCCTCGGTGATGGAGCTCTGCTCGCTCATGGGCTGGGCCGTGTCCAGGCCGAAGGCGCTGGGGTCCACGCCGTAGCCGGCGATGCCGTTGATGAAGTTGAGGTATTCCATCCAGAAGTAGAACTGCAGGCCGCGGTTGGTCAGCTCATAGTCGCCGCAGGTGGCAACGACCGCGTCGAGCCGGGCATCATCGGCGCCGGTGAGGTCCTCGACCATATAGGGGCTGATGCTCTTGAGGCCTTCCTCGAGGGACTGGGTCTCGGCTGCTGCTTCAGACGCCTGGGTGGGCGTTTCGGTGTTCGCCTGCTGATTCGCGCAGCCGGCATACAGGCCGATCGTCAGGGCGAGCACCAGGAAAAAGGTGATCCATTTCTTCATTGTGTGTTGTTCCTTTCTGATTGCGGCCGGCGAACCGGCCGAAAGTTTGCACCATATTACCACATTTGCGCCGGCTTTGCAATGAAAAAACGTGAACATTTTGTATATTTTCTGAAACAACGGCGAAAAAACCGAAATTTTGCATTCCCGCGCTTGCCGCGGCGCCCAACTTGTGATATAATACTCTTCCAAGCCATCGGTTCAACAGACGAACACGTTGGAATTAATCGAGGTGAATGAAAAAATGAAATGATGAAAAAATGAAAGAATTTCGGTATCCCTGCGGGATGAATTGAATTTGTTTTTCATATCGCAATATGAAAAACACCACAATTTTTTCATTCTTTCATGCTTTCATTCTTTCATTTTGGATTTGTTCAAAAAATGCGGCGGAGGGACGGAACGCTTACCGTCCCGAGCTTGCCGGAAAGGAGGCGGCGCTGTGGCGGACGCCTTGATTTTAGAAAATGAGATCCGGACGCTTCTGGCGGCAAAAAACGGCGACGCGGCGCTGCTCTGGCTTTGCCTGCGCTCCGGAAGACGGCCGGAGGAGAGCGGGCTGAGCGGCCCGGCCCTGTCGCTGGCCGACGCGTTTTTGCGGCAGACGGGCCTGCTGCAGGACCCGGCGCCCCGCTTCCAGAGCGCCGACGAGCGGCCCACCTTCACCGAGGCCGACGTGAGCAAGCGCCTACAGGGCGGAGAGAACGAATTCAAGGCCCTGATCGGCGACGTGCAGCGCCGGCTCGGCCGGGTGCTCAACACCGAAGAATTGAAGATCCTGCTCGGCATGACCGACTACCTGGGCATGAGCCGCGAGGTGGTCAACATGCTGCTGTGCTACTGCATCGACCGCAGCCGGAGCCTGGGCGGCGTGCGCCTGCCGACGCTGCGCGCGATCGAGAAGGAGGCCTACCACTGGGCCGACGAGGGCATCGACACGCTCGAGAGCGCGGCGGCCTACGTGCAGCTCCAGCTGGGCAGAAGCACCCGCGTGCAGATGATCGCGGAGATGATGGGTCTGGGCGGCCGCAAGCTGATCGCGCAGGAGGAGAAGCTGATCCTCTCCTGGCTCGACATGGGCTTTGGCCGGGACGAGATCAAGCTGGCCTACGAAAAGACCTGCATGAATACCGGCACGCTCAAGTGGCCCTACATGAACTCCATCCTCAAGCGCTGGCATGACCAGGGCCTGCACACGCTGTTGAGCATCCAGCAGCAGGACAAGAAGCCCGCCACGCCCGCCCGCGGCCAGGAGTTCCAGCGCCACGGCGAGGCCATCAGCCCCCTGATGCGCGAGGCCGCCCAGCGGCTTCTGCAGGAGGATGAAAACCAGCAACGATCGGAGGCTTGACGATGCCATACAGTGAGAGTGTGATCCGGCGGGCCATGGAGCGGCTGCGTCTGTCCGCCGAGGAAAAGCAGGCCGAGTACGAGGCCCATCTGGCCGAGGCCTACGAAAAATACCCGCGCCTGCAGCAGATCGACCGCCGCCTGCGCGAGAGCGCGGCCGAGGCCGTGGCGGCGAGCTTCCGCCGCGGCGGCGACCCCAAGGCCGCCATCGCCGCGCTGGAGGAGGAAAATCTCGCCCTGCAGGACGAGCGCCAGTGGATCCTGGACGCGAGCGATTACGACGAGGACTTCCTCGATGACAGCCCGGTCTGCGCCGTCTGCGGCGGCCGGGGCTGGGTAGGCGCCAAAATGTGCGAGTGCCTGCGCGAGCTGTGCCGGCAGGAGCAGAAAAAGGAGCTGGCCGGCCTGCTTGCCGGCAACGAGCGCTTTGAAAACTTCCAGCTGCGCTTCTATCCCGACGTCTACGATCCCGCGCTGGGCGCCTCGCCGCGCCACATGATGCAGCTCAATCTCGGCGCCTGCCGGCGCTATGCCAATAACTTCCGCAAGGGCAGCGGGAATCTGCTGTTCTCCGGCGCGACGGGCCTGGGAAAGACCTTCCTCTCGGCCTGCATCGCCCGGCAGGTGGCGGACCTCGGCTATTCGGTGACCTATGTGAGCGCCGGAAAGCTCTTTTCCGACTACGAGCGGGTGAAGTTCTCAGGCGCGGACGACCAGGAGCTCAAAAAGTACACCGACTGCGACCTTCTGATCATCGACGATCTGGGCACCGAGATGCGCACACAGTTTGTGGTCTCGGCGCTCTACGCCGTGGTCAACGAGCGCCTGCAGCGCCAGCAGGCCACGATCATCTCCACAAACCTCCGGCCCGAGGATCTGGAGGGCCGCTACACCCCGCAGATCGCCTCGCGCCTTCTGGGCTGCTACCAGCTGCTGTCCTTTGTCGGCACCGACATCCGCCCGATGCTGCGCTGACTCGCGTAATCGCATTTCGTAGTGGCCGATGCCCACATCGGCCATGATGCCCTGTTTTGCATTGCACCTGTATGGCCGATGTGGGCATCGGCCACTACGGTGATGTATCGATTGAATCAAGCGAAACGCCGCTGCTTCATGCCGAAGCAGCGGCGTTTGCTCAATCGAGGACCGCGTGGCCTGCACGGTCGCGGAACAGCAGCGTGATGCACCACAGGCCGGCCAGGCCCACGAGCGCATAGATGATGCGGCTGCCGACGGCAGCCTGGCTGCCGAAGATCCACGCGACGAGATCAAACCGGAAAAATCCGACCAGACCCCAGTTGATCGAGCCGATGATTGCAAGAATCAACGCGAGGGTATCCATATCGAACGCCTCCTAAGCATTTGATGCGCTCAGTTTGCCCGCAAATTTGTGCAAATATCAGTAGAAAAATGTGGAAACAGCCGCGAAGGGCGGCACAGGCCCGGAATATCATGCATAATTCTCCTTTCCCGGGAAATACTGGTGGATAGTAATCAACTGTGGAGGAGCTATGCAGGGAAAGGTAGAAATCTGTGGGGTGAACACCGCGCAGCTGGAGACGCTGCGCCCGGAGGAGATGGATGCGCTGCTCAAACGGAGCCGCGCCGGCGACGCGCAGGCCCGGCAGCGGCTGATCGAGGGCAATCTGCGTCTGGTGCTCTCGGTAATCCAGCGCTTCATCCCCCGGGGCGAGAATCCGGACGATCTGTTTCAGGTGGGCTGCGTGGGCCTGCTCAAGGCCATTGCCAACTTCGACCCGACCAAGGAGGTCAAATTTTCGACGTACGGGGTCCCGATGAGGGACGGAAGGGGAGAAGGAGCTAGGGGTCAGGGGCTAGGGGTCAGGGGCTAGGGGCTAGGGGTCAGGGGTTAGTGGAAAGTTGATAGTGGAAAGTGGAAAGTGAGGAGCGAGGAGGCAATAGGCAATAGGAGAACGTTGTAGGGGCCGGCGTCTCGACGGCCCGCACAGCAGGCAGTCAAAAGGAGAGGGAGGAGTGAGGCGTGAGGAGCGGAATGGGGGGATGTGTAGGGACAAGCCTTGCTTGTCCGGTGACGAGGGACAGAGCAGGAGTGAGGAGAGAGGCGTGAGGAGCGGGATGGGGGGATGTGTAGGGACAAGCCTTGCTTGTCCGGCGACAAGGGACAGAGCAGGAGCGAGGGTGAAGGGTGAAGAGGGAATAGTGAAGAAGGAATAGTGAAGAAGTATCGCGGGGCGGTCTGCAGTGCGAACAATATTCAATCATGTTTTTCAAATCGGGATTTGAAAAACACCACAACTTTCCACTTTCAACTTTCAACTATACTCCTAACTCCTCTCTCATCTCTTCCTGTACAACGTCTCATTCCAACAGGTATTCGATATCGACCGCTTCGCCGGTCAGGACGATGCGGCGGATGCACAGGCGCAGGATGCGGCGCTTTTCGCCCATGCTGAGGCTGTCCCAGCGCCCGCGCAGATTTTTGACGGCACCGAACTTTTCCCGGGCCTCGGCAGCCGCCGCCCGGGCGGCCTGCTCGTTCTCCAGCAGGCGCTCGGCGCTCTGCAGCTCGGCCTGGTTTTCCCGGATCGTCTCCAGAAGCACCACGTCCTCCGTCTCGGCATAGAGATTGTACAGCCGCTTGATCTTCGCTGTGAGGCTCTCGCAGCGGCTTCTGGCCGCGGCCAGGGCATCCTGCTGCAGCTTCTGCCCGGGCGGCAGTTGCCCGGCGTCCAGCCGGTCGGTCAGCCGGAGCACGTCCTCCACCACCAGCGCCTCCACCTCCGCTGCGTCATAGCGGCGGTTGTCGCAGTTCGGGTCCTTCACCAGGTTCTGCTTCGAGCGCTGCTGGGAGTAGCAGTAGATTTTCAGGCCCGTCTTGCCCCATTTCTGATAGCGCATCTTGGCCCCGCATTTGCCGCAGACCAGAAGACCCGTGAGCAGATACGCCGCGCCGGTTGAGGCCCCGGAGGAGCGGCGCCTGCGCTCGCGCTGCACCCGCTCCCAGGTGTCCGGGTCGATGATGGCCTCGTGTTGGCCGTCAAAGAGCTCGCCGTTGTAGCGCATTTTTCCCAGGTAGGTCTCCCGGCCCAGGATCGCGCTCACGTGGCGGTCGTTACAGACCGGAAACATCTGCGCCAGCTGCGTGGTGGAGTAGCCGGCCAGATACAGCTGATAGATCTGCCGGACCTCGTCTGCGTGCTCGTTGGGCACGAGCGTGTTGCGCGCCGGGTCGTAGTCATAGCCGAAGGGCGTGCCGCTGCCGCCGCGCCAGAGCCCGCTCTTGACCCGCTCATACATGCCCATGCGGGTGCGCTCGCGGATGTTCTCGCGCTCAAGCTGAGCGAATACCGAGAGGATACCGATCATGGCCTTGCCATAGGGCGAGCCGGTGTCGAAATTTTCGTTGATGGAGATGAACTCCACACCGTTGGGGATGAAGAGCTCCTCGAGCAGATACAGCGTGTCCTTCTGCGAGCGCGAGAGCCGGTCGAGCTTGTAGACCACCACGCGGATGACCTGCCCGGCGCGGATGTGGGCGATCAGCTCCTGCATGGCCGGCCGGTCCAGGTTTGAGCCGCTCCAGCCGCCGTCGCGGTAGAGGCGGTGGTTGGAGATGTCCTTGAGCGCGCACCACTGCTCGAGTTTCTGCTGCTGGGCCTCGAGGGAGTAGCCCTCCTCAAACTGGAAGTCGGTCGAAACGCGCACGTAGAGCGCGGTGACGCCGGGCCTGCCCGGCAGCTGCGGCTTTGCCTTTCCCATCGTGTGCGCCTCCCTTCTGCGTGCAGCCTGCAAGTTTATCACGAAAATGCGGAAAATCCAACGAAATCAGCTGTTTTCTTCCTGGAAATGTTCGCCAGTTTCCGAATACAATAATTCCGAAAGCAGCTGTCGCAGCTCCTTTGAGGGCTGCAGCGCGGCCACATCCTGCACGGACCGTCCCGTCCGGCTGCGCCGATTGCGAATGTACATCGAGATCCCTCCTCCAGGATAGTATTGCCGCGAATGCGAAAAATCAGACGCATTCGGACTGTCAGAAAAAATCTTCGGGAAAATGCGAATTTTACGTGACATTTCAGATTTTGTCTGCTATAATCACAATGTATAAATGTCGAAGAAGCGGCAATCGGCCGCGCAACCGGCAGACTGCCGGCTTCGGCAGGGTGAAATTGAAAGGAGATATCAATATGGGACTTATCAGAGCGGCGCTCGGCGCCATCAGCGGCACCCTGGCGGATCAGTGGAAGGAATTTTTCTACTGCGAGGCCATTGACAAGGACGTTCTGGTCACCAAGGGCCAGAAGCGGATCACCTCCAGAAGCTCCAACACCAAGGGCAACGACAACATCATCTCCAGCGGCTCCGGCATCGCGGTGGCCGACGGCCAGTGCATGATCATCGTCGAGCAGGGCAAGATCGTGGAGCTGTGCGCCGAGCCCGGCGAGTTCACCTTTGACGCCTCCACCGAGCCCAGCATCTTTGCCGGCAGCCTCGGCCAGGGCATCATCAACACCGCGAAGACCGCGTGGAAGCGCTTCGGCTACGGCGGCGACACCGGCAAGGACCAGCGCGTCTACTACTTCAACATCAAGGAGATCACCGACAACAAGTTCGGCACCGCGACCCCGATCCCGTTCCGCGTCGTGGACCGCAACATCAACCTCGATATCGACGTCTCCGTGCGCTGCTCCGGCGTGTACTCCTACCGCCTGGCAGACCCCATCCTGTTCTACACCAACGTCTGCGGCAACGTCCAGCGTGAGTATCGCCGCAGCGAGATCGACGCCCAGCTGAAGACCGAGTTCATCAGCGCCCTGCAGCCTGCGTTTGCCAAGATCTCCGATCTGGAGGTCCGTCCCAGCGCGCTGCCCGGCCACACCACCGAGCTGTGCGACGCGATGAACGAGGCCCTCACCAAGAAGTGGGGCGAGCTGCGCGGCATCCAGGTCGTGTCCATCGCCATGAACCCGATCACCCTGCCCGAGGAGGATCAGGAGCTCATCAAGCAGGC
>CADBKF010000008.1 GCA_902795195.1 Oscillospiraceae bacterium | reverse complement strand
GACGATCAGAATTTTCGTTGCCATTTCGCTTCCTCCTTCGTTCTTTTCTCCCTCCATTATAGCCGGGAGAATGAAAAATAGGTGAACAATTTGTTAAAATCATGCAAAAACACCGTCTGCTGCAGCAGACGGTGTTTTTGTTCAAGCAATCAATACTTCGCAGTGCTGACCTTGACGCCGGGGCCCATGGTGGAGGCGATGACGCAGGAGCGGATGTACTGACCCTTGGCAGCGGCGGGCTTGGCCTTGATAACGGCGTTCACCAGCGCGTCCATGTTCTCGTTCAGCTTTTCCACGCCGAAGGAGACCTTGCCGATGGGGCAGTGGATGATGTTGGTCTTGTCCAGACGGTACTCGATCTTACCGGCTTTGATTTCCTTGATGGCGTTGGTGACGTTGGGGGTCACGGTGCCGGCCTTGGGGGAGGGCATCAGGCCCTTGGGGCCCAGCAGCTTACCCAGACGGCCAACGATGCCCATCATGTCGGGCGTCGCAACGACGACGTCAAAGTCAAACCAGTTTTCCTTCTGGATGCGCTCGACCATGTCCATGCCGCCGACGAAGTCGGCGCCGGCAGCTCTGGCCTCATCGGCCTTTGCGTCCTTGGCGAACACGAGCACGCGGCGGGTCTTGCCGGTGCCGTTGGGCAGAACGATGGCGCCGCGGACCTGCTGGTCAGCGTGGCGGGAGTCAACGCCCAGACGGATGTGGATCTCGACGGTCTCGTCGAATTTTGCAGACGCGGTCTTGCAAACCAGACCCAGAGCGTCGGCGGGTTCATACTGCACAGAGCGGTCGATCTGCTTTGCGCTATCCTGATATTTCTTACCTCTAAACATTGCTTTCCCTCCTATCAGTCAACGACGGTGATGCCCATGGAGCGGCAGGTGCCTTCGACCATGCTCATCGCGGCTTCGATGGTGGAAGCGGTGAGGTCGGGCATCTTCGTCTCGGCGATCTCACGAACCTGGGCCTTGGTGATCTTGGCGACCTTGTCCTTGTTGGGCACGCCGGAGCCCTTCTCGATGCCCAGAGTCTTGAGAATCAGAGTCGGGGTCGGGGGGGTCTTGGTGACGAAGGTGAAGCTGCGGTCGGCGTAAACCGTGATGACCACGGGGATCTTGAAGCCGGCCTTATCCTTGGTGCGCTCGTTGAATTCCTTGATAAACTGGGAAATGTTGACGCCGTGCTGACCCAGCGCCGGGCCGACCGGGGGAGAAGCAGTTGCCTTCGCCGCCGGAATCTGAAGCTTGATAATGCCTGTAACTTTTTGTGCCATGATAAGCACCTCCTGATATAAAGTGGTAAATTGTCGGGGCAAAGCCCCTCCCACGTTCCAACACAGAGCGGTCTGTTGACGCTGCCCGTGTTACTCCTCAGAAAGAGTCTCGACCTGATCGAGCTCGAGCTCGACCGGGGTTTCGCGTCCGAACATGGAAACGACGACGCGAACGCTGTTTTTCTCGATGTCCAGGGCCTCGACCTTGCCGTTGAAGGAGGTCAGAGGACCATCGGTAATCCGGACGGTATCGCCCACCTGGAAGGCGACGACGATCTCGTGCTTTTCCACGCCCAGCTGGATGACCTCTTCCTCGGTCAGCGGAGTCGCACGGACCATGGGCTTGGCGTTGGCGTCCGAGCCGACAAAACCGGTCACACCGCGCACGTTGCGGATGGTATACCAGTTTTCGTCGTTCATCACCATCTTGACCAGCACATAGCCGGGGAAGACCTTGCGATCGTAGGTTTTCGGGCCGCTGTCCGTCACCTCGGTGACGGTTTCCATCGGGATGATGACCTGCTGGATCACATCCTGCAGCTGGCGGGCTTCGATCGTCTTGTCGATCGTGGCCTTTACCGTATTCTCATAGCCGGAATAGGTATGCACAACATACCATTTTGCTTCTTCTGCCATTGCGGATTACCCGATCAGGGACAGAAGCGCTTCGATTCCCTTTGCGGCGACAAAGTCGAACACGCCGACGATGACGGAGACGATCAGGGAAATGACGATGACGACCACCGTGTTGTTCACCAGCTGCGACCAGGAGGGCCATACGACCTTCTTGAGCTCGCTCTTCATGCCGCGGAACCACTTGCCGATGGACTGGAAGGTTCTCTTGAACCAATTTTCCTGTTTGGTTTCAGCCATGATTGTTCCCCTTTCGACTTACTTCGTCTCGGTGTGAAGCGTGTGCTTTCTGCAGAATCTGCAGTACTTCTTCATTTCCAGACGGTCGGGATCGTTTTTCTTGTTCTTCATGGAGTTGTAGTTTCTCTGCTTGCACTCAGAGCATCTCAGTGTGACTTTAACGCGCATTACGGCACCTCCTTATATTGCCTCCCTGTTCGGCGGCCGTTGGTATCAGCAACCGCCTGTCCGCGGCTAGAAAGATTTAGCTCCCGCCCACTCCAGAAGGCGGTCCGCGGCTGAAAAAGCGCACAAAAAATAAGCCCTTTTTCACAGGTGCGGTTATTCTACCACAGGGGCCCGGGGAAAGTCAATGATTATTTTCGTTTTTTTCAAAGATTTTGTGCTTTTTTTGAGGGATCAGGGATCAGGGATCAGGGGTCAGGGGTCAGGGGTTAGGGGTTAGGGGTCAGGGGTTAGGGGTTAGGGGTCAGGGGTTAGGGGTCAGGGGTTAGGGGTCAGGGGTTAGGGGTTAGGGGTCAGGGGTTAGGGGTTAGGGGTTAGGAGTTAGGGGTCAGGGGTTAGGGGTTAGGGATCAGGTGGAAAGTGGAAAGTCATCCGTAGCGCGGGCTATCAGCCCGCAAAACTGCATTCCGGCGCTTGGATGCGGGCAGATTGCCCGCGCTACAATATAAACTTTTTGGTGTTACGCGCCACTGCGCAGGGATCAGGGGTTAGGGGTCAGTGGACAGTGGAAAGTGGAAAGCGATCCGTAGGGACGGCGATCTGCCGTCCGTGTCCCGATCCGCGCTCGTAGGGGCCGGCGTCCTCGACGGCCCGCCGATATGCACCGCACCCGTAGCGGACGGGTTTCCCGTCCACTTGGATCGGCCACTATGCAGGGATCAGGGGTCAGGGATCAGGGATCAGGGATCAGGGGTTAGGGATCAGGGGTCAGGGATCAGGGTTGGAGTTTTCCATATCTGGCGATATGGAAAAGAAATGAAAAACGTAACCGGCGGCGGAGAATATTTTATTCATTTTCAAATGGCAATTTGAAAATACATTCCCTGACCCCTAACCCCTGGTCCCTACTTTTTCCGGATTTGTTCCCCGGAATACGAGAAATGGACTTGCAAGAAAAAGGGTTTCATGGTATGATACACGCCGAGGTGGTATGTATGAAGGCTTTTTTTAAGGGCTTTTTCAAAGTGATCGGCATTCTGCTGCTGGTGATCGTACTGCTTGCCGGCGGCCTGGTCGGCTATCTGACGGTGACCGAGTACCGTCCGGCGGACACGGAGCGGGTCTATGCCGAGTCGCTCTCTGGCACAGCCGAGGGCTTCCGCGGCGGCAGCTTCACGGTGCTGGGCTGGAACATCGGCTACGGCTCCCTCGGCCGGGAGAGCGAGTTCTTCATGGACGGCGGCAGCGAGGTCCGGCCACCCGAAGCCGGCCGCGTGGACAAAAACATCTCCGGCATCTACGACACGATCCGGGAGCTGGACGCGGATTTCTGCCTGCTGCAGGAGGTCGACGCCGGTTCTGCGCGCAGCTACAACCGCGACGAGACGCAGATCCTGGGCACCTTGCCGGACTATGCCTTTTCGACCTTTGCATACAATTATAAATGTGATTTCGTTCCCTTCCCCGTGCCGCCTCTGGGCAGGGTGCAGTCCGGCCTGTACACCCTGAGCTCCTGCTTTGTCGGCGAGAGTTCCCGGGTGAGCCTGCCCTGTCCCTTCTCCTGGCCCATGCGCGCGGCAAACCTCAAGCGCTGCCTGCTCGTGACCCGCGTGCCCATCGAGGGCATGGACAAGGAGCTGGTGCTGGTGAACCTGCACCTCGAGGCCTACGACGACGGCGAGGGCAGGATCGCCCAGACCCGGCAGCTGCTGGAATTCCTTGATGAGGAATACGCCAAGGGCAATTATATCGTGGCCGGCGGCGACTGGAACCAGGTCTTCCCGGGAACGCTCGAGACCTATCCCAACGCCCACCCCGAGCTCTGGACGCCCGGCACGCTGGAGTTGGCGGACTTCCCGGAGGACTGGACCCTCTGCTGGGATGACACCACCCCCACCTGCCGGCTGCTCAACCAGCCCTATGACCCGGCCGACACGGCCAACACCCAGTATTATGTCATTGACGGCTTCCTCATCTCTCCCAATCTGGAGCTGATGCAGGTGCAGACCGTTGACAAGGAATTTGCCTGCTCCGACCACAACCCTGTGCTGCTGGAGCTGCGCTTTGCGGAGTGATTGTATGAAACGAACCATTAGTTTACTGCTTGCGGCGCTGCTGCTGGGCGCCCTGCTGTGCGGCTGCGATCTGCAGAACCGGAGACCCTCTTCCGAATTTGTCCCGGATATGAGCGGCTATGAGCCCCCCGAGTGGACCATCCCGACCGAGCCCGAGACCACCGAGCCCCGAGAGACCGTGGTCATGCAGGCCACGGTGCGCGACGCCATCGTCACCGAGGGCGACTACATCGACCGCTACGGCAACGAGTATACATACAATTACCGCGTGCCGTTCATCGACGCCGAGTCCCGCTATGCCCAGAACTGCAACCGGGAGATCGACCAGCAGTTCACGAGCTATGTCAACAGCGCCCGCAGCGCCATGGCAAACGGCTCCACGATCGATCTTCTGACCGTGGACTACAAGACGCGGTTCCGCAGCGACTTTCTGACGCTGTATGTGTACCGGACCGACATCGAGGGCGAGGAGTTCCGGGCGGTCTACAACGTGAACAGCGTCGACGGCAGCCAGGTGCTGCCCGAGACGATCCTGGCCTATCTGGGCCTGGATGAGGAGCTCTTCCTCGAGGCTGCCCGGCAGACCGTGGAGACCTTCTTCGAGGACAACTATGGCGACTACACCTGGGACACCATGGTGCAGTACAACCAGGCCAAGGACCGCACGATGCGGGACTCCAACTTCACTCTCGACCTGCCGCTGTACATTGACGAGAACGACGATCTGGTCATCGTTGCCCCGGTCTATGATCTGGCCGGCGAAAAGCACTCGGAGACGCTCGTGGTGGAGTACCAGGAGCTTCTGGCCGAGCGCCTGGCGCAGGAGGCCGAAGAGGGAGCAGCGGGCGAACAGACGCCCTGAACAAGGTGGTGCAGAGTTTCTGCACCACCTTTATAAACTACGAAAGGAGCCCTTGCCTATGCCGTCTGCCGTGATCGGAATCCTGGCCCATGTGGACGCGGGCAAAACCACCCTGGCCGAAGCCATCCTGGTGGAGGCCGGCCGGCTGCGCAAGGCCGGCCGCGTGGACCATGGGGACACGCTGCTGGACTCCCACGCGCTGGAACGCGAGCGGGGCATCACGATCTTCTCGGCCCAGGCCGCCCTGACGCTGGGGCCCTGGCAGCTGACGCTGCTGGACACCCCGGGCCACGTGGATTTTTCCGCCGAGACCGAGCGCACGCTCAGCGTCCTGGACTACGCGATCCTGGTGATCTCCGGCAGCGACGGCATCCAGGCCCACACGCTGACGCTGTGGAAGCTATTGGAGCACTACGGCGTGCCCACGGTGCTGTTTGTGACCAAGATGGACCTGGCCCGGCGCACGCAGGCGGACCTCATGAAGGAGCTGCAGGACGGCCTGAGCCCTCAGTGCGTGGACTTCTGCGCAGACAGGGCAGAGCGGGACGAGGCGCTCGCCATGTGCAGCGAGGCGCTTTTGGAGCAGTATCTTGCCGGCGAGGCGCTCTCAGGCGAGCAGATCGGCAGCCTCATCCGCACCCGGGCGGCGTTCCCGTGCTGGTTCGGCTCCGGGCTGCGCGGCGCGGGCGTGCGCGAGTTTCTGGACGAGCTGACCGGGCTGCTCGTCTGCCCGGCCTATCCCGACGCCTTCGGCGCGCGTGTGTTCAAGATCACGCACGACGCGCAGATGGGCCGGCTCACCCACCTCAAGGTCACGGGCGGCACGCTGCGCGTGCGCGACACGATCAGCTATGACGGGCTGAGCGAGAAGGCGGCGCAGCTGCGCATCTACTCCGGAGCGAAATTTGAGACCGTGGAGGAGGCCTGCGCAGGCAGCGTGTGCGCGGTGCCGGGCCTCACGGCCACCAGGGCCGGCCAAGGCCTGGGCTTTGAAGCCGCCGCGCAGACGCCGGTGCTCGAGCCCGTCATGCGCTACCGCGTGGCGCTGCCGCCGGAGGCGGACCCCAGGGTGCTGCTGCCCCAGCTCAAAAAGCTGGAGGAGGAGGACCCCCAGCTGCGCGTCGGCTGGGACAGCCGGACGCAGAGCCTGCACGTGGAGCTCATGGGCGCGGTGCAGACCGAAATTCTGAAGCGGCTGATTGCCGAGCGCTTTGGCGTCGAGGTGGACTTCACCCAGGGCCGGGTCCTCTACCGCGAGACCATCACGGGCACCGTGGAGGGCGTGGGCCACTACGAGCCGCTGCGCCACTATGCCGAGGTACACCTGCTCTTGGAGCCGCTGCCGCGCGGCAGCGGCCTGGTGTTTGCCACCCGCTGCAGCGAGGACAAGCTCGACCGCAACTGGCAGCGCCTGATTTTGACGCACCTGCTGGAAAAGCAGCACCTGGGCGTGCTGACCGGCAGCCCCATCACCGACATGAAGATCACCCTCGTGGCCGGCCGGGCACACCTGAAGCACACCGAGGGCGGCGACTTCCGCCAGGCCACCTACCGCGCGGTGCGGCAGGGCCTCATGCAGGCCGAGAGCGTGCTGCTCGAGCCCTATGACAGCTTCCGGCTGGAGCTGCCGCCCGAGCTGATCGGCCGGGCCATCACCGACATCCGCGCCCGCCACGGCAGCTTCGAGACCCCGGAGCCCTGCGGCGCAATGACGCTCCTGCGCGGCCGCTGCCCGGTCAGCACCCTGGCGGACTATGCCCGGGAGCTTGCCGCCTACAGCCGCGGCATGGGCAGGCTCTTCCGCACGAGCGCGGGCTACGATCTGTGCCACAACCCGGAGGAGGTCATCGAGGCCTTCGGCTACGCGCCGGAGAGCGACCTCGACAACTCCCCGGACTCGGTTTTCTGCGCCCACGGCGGCGGCTTCACGGTCAAGTGGAACGAGGTCAAAAACTACATGCACCTGGATTCCGCCATGCCCCGCAGCCCCGCGCAGGAGGCGCTGCGCCGGCGCAATTTCCACATTGACGAGGCAGAGCTCCAGGCCATCATGGAGCGCGAATTCGGCAAGCCCAAGGACGCGCTCTACTACCGGCAGACGCCGAGGGCGCAGCAAGCGGAAGCTGGTTCCCCGGACCGGCCGGCACAGCCGACGCACCTGATCGTGGACGGCTACAACGTGATTTTCAGCTGGGACGAGCTGCGAAGCCTGGCCGAAACGGACCTTGACGGCGCGCGCGAGCGGCTGATCGATCTTCTGCACTCCTACACCACCTTCACCGGCTGCCGGACCGTGCTGGTCTTTGACGCCTACCGGGTGCCGGGCGGCAGGGGAGAGCGCAGCGAGCGCGACAACCTGCACATCGTCTACACCAGGGAGCGCGAGACCGGCGATGCCTACATCGAGCGGCTGGTCCACGAGATCGGCAAAAACGAGCGCGTCCAGGTGGTCACGAGCGACAGCCTCATCCAGCTCTCGGCCTTCCGCAGCGGCGTGCTGCGCCTGTCCGCCCGGGAGTTTGCAGGCGAGCTCGACGCCGCCTTCACCCGCATGGACGCCCTTCTGGGCGAGCTGCACCGCCAAAAGCTCGGCACGGTGGGCGAAAACATCCAAACGACATAAAAAAGGAAGCTGCCAGGCAGCTTCCTTTTTTGTGTTTTAATCGCCCTCGCCCTCCGCTCCGGGATCATCCGGAATCCCGTAGGCCAGCTCGGCGTAGGGGACCGAGGCGTCGGCCAGAGAGCGGCCGCCGGGGAGGTGGAAGACATTGTCCACCGAGGACTGCAGATTCGAGATCGCCCCGCGGTTGACCATGACCGCATAGGATTTGAACAGCAGCGGGCAGATATAGCCGGTGTCCATGACCTTCTTGTGCAGATCGTAGTAGTTGCCGGAGTTTTCCAGCGCGCTGGTGCACAGGCGCTCGCAGTCGTAGCTCGTGATGCCGCCGAAGCTCAAGGCGCCGTAGGGCCGGAAGAACTCGCGCAGATCGAAGTTGCCGGACAGGCGGGTCTCGCCGATGAACATGTCAAAGTTGCCGATGCTGAGCGCGTACATGTAGGAGTCGTAGTCCAGGGCGTTGACCGTGAGCTTGATGTGGTAGTCTGCGAAGACGTTGGCAATGTAGTGCGCCAGCTCCACGCGGGAGGCGTCGGCTGAGCAGACCAGGATCGTGCCGCTGTAGTCCCGGCCCACGCCGGACAGGCGCAGGGCGGTGGCGAAGGCCTCGGGGTCGTAATCGTAATCCGAGGCGAGCTTGCTGTCATACAGCGGGCTCGAGGGCGCGCAGGGCAGGCAGGCCGCCGAGGCAAAGCCCTTGTAGATCGAGGCGATGAAGTCCTCGCGGTCGAGGACGTGGGTGATGGCCGGGCGGAACACCGGGTCGGCGCAGATGCCGCTGGCAAAGTTGAAGCCGAGGTACTGCATCGTGGTGGTGGGACAGTCCCAGAGCTCGTAGTCGCAGCGGTAGCCCACCGCCGCGGGGGCGTTGATGTCCACGCAGACCAGCGTGGTGCCGCCGAACTCGAAGCTGTCGCGCACCTCCGAGGGCGTAGCGCACAGCTTGAGCTGCACCAGATTGGCATCGAGCGGGGCCACGGCGTCCTGCCACCAGTTGTGGTTTTTCACCAGATTCTGCCCGCTCAGCCGGTAGGGGCCGGAGCCGGTGGGCACGTCGTCGGTCTCCGTGCCATGCTTGACGATCGGCACGTCCAAGAGAAGCGGCAGGTTTTCATAGGGCGTGTTCAGCGTGATCACGACGGTGCGCGCATCCTGCGCGCCGAAGGCGGAGACCTGGCTGAAGCGGCTGCCGTAGTAATCGCTGTCCGTGGCGGCATAGAGCGAGGCCACCACGTCCTGCGCGGTGAGCGCGCTGCCGTCGGAGAAGCACACGCCGTCGCAGAGCGTGAGCACGTAGGTCAGGCCGTCGCCGGAGACCGCGAAGCGGTCGCAGAGCACGGGCTCGGGCTCAAAATGGTTGTTGAGCACGAACAGGCTTTCATACATGAGAGACAGAATCGGCCGGTTGGTCAGGCACATGCAGTCGTAGGGATTGAGGCCAAATTCCGGCACGTAGGCCAGACCGAAGCTGCGCTCGCCCGGTTCGGCTGTGGCCTCGGTCGCTTCGGTCTCGGGCGGCTCGGTGCTCGGCGCGGTGCTGCCGGAGATCACCTCGCCGGGCGCGGCGCTGGTTTCCGCCGGGGCCGTGGCGGGCTGCCTGCAGCCGCCCAAAAGGCCGCACAACAGCGCCAGGCAGAGCAGCAGGCTGAAAATTCGTTTCAAAGGGCTTCCTCCCTTCGTGAGATGAGAATCAGGGGAGCAGGATGACGGCGGCCAGAGAGCCGCGGGCGTTGCCCACCCGGCGGTGGGACCAGAAGCGGTCCGGCTGACAGGCGGTGCAGTCGGTCGAGATATCAATGATCTTGACGCCCGCCCGCGCAAGCCAGATGGCGTTCAGACGCTTGAGGTCCACATGGAATTTGCCGTTTTGATCGTCCCGGATGGCGGGAAGGGCCGCCTCGCCCAGCGCCTCGATCATCGCGTCCGGCACATCCCGGTGGGTCTCGAAGCAGCAGGGGCCGATGCATGGGCCGATCGCGGCGCGCAGATCGGCAGGCTCGGTGCCAAATTCGCGCCCCATCGCCTCGACGCAGCGGGCGGCGATGCCCTTGGCGGTGCCGCGCCAGCCGGCGTGGACCGCGCCGACGGCCTTTTTGACCGGGTCATAGAGCAGAATCGGCGTGCAGTCGGCGGAAAACACCGTCAGGGCCACGCCGGGCTCGTTGGTGATCAGTCCGTCGCGCTCCTCGGTGACCTCGGAAAAGAGCCCGCGGCCGCACTCGTCCTTTCCCACACGCACCACGATGTCGGTGTGCGTCTGGTGGGTGAACACGGTCTGCTCAGGCGCAAAGCCCACGGCAGCGCCGAGAATGCGGTAGTTTTCCAGCACGTTTTCCCAGCGGTCGCCCCGGTGCACGCCCAGGTTCAGCGACGCCAGATGCCCGGCCGAAACCCCGCCGTGCCGCGTGGAGAAGCAATGCGGGACCGCGATGCAGTCAGAGCTCAGGTATTCGGGGGAGTGATGAATGTTGAAGGACATAGTGACTCCTTTGGGAATGAAAAAATGATAAAATGAAAGAATGAAAGAATTGAGGTATCCCTGCGGGATGGATTGAAATTGTTTTTCATATGACAATATGAAAAACACCGCAATTTTTTCATTTTTTCATAGTTTCATTCTTTCATTTTACTTATTTCCTCGTTGAGATAATCGTAAAACTGCGCGATCTGCAGCCCGTCGACGAGGGCGTGGTGGGCCAGCAGGGTGACGGGCATCATGCGCCGGCCGCGGAAGTCCGGCGCGTATTTGCCCCAGGTGATGCGGGGGTTGGACTCATCGCCGCCCGCGGTGGGCTGGTGCAGGGAGGTGTAGTGCAGCCAGGGCACGGTGGAGATGAAATACTGCCCCAGCGCATCCTCTGCCTCGTCGATGGAGGGGTGGCTTTTGCAGGCGATGCGGGCGGCCTCGGCATAGGCGAGATAGTCCTCCAGGCTCTGCTCGGGGTCGTGGGTCAGGGCGCAGTAGCAGTAGGCGCCGTTTTCCAGCAGCTCGATGTGCGAGCTCTCGCAGCGTTCGTATTCGACGATGCCGCCGTCCAGGATCCGCTGGCGCAGCTCCGGTACCCGGTTGGCCGCCAGGACCGCGGCGCGCAGAAAGACCAGGTAGAACGACCGGCCCATCTCGTGACACAGCGCCGCCAGCTCCGTCACATCCACGTCTACCGTCACGCCCACATAGGGGTCTGCCAGCGTGCGGAAATAATCAAAATGCGCCCTGCGGGGATAGGCGTCCAGGTTCAGTCGTCTGTATTTCATAAGAGGCCTCCGGAGGGTAGGGGTTAGGGATCAGGGATCAGGGATCGGGGATCAGGGGAGAGAAGTGAGGAGTTAGGAGTGAGGAGGGAGGAGAGAGAAGTGAGTGGAAAGTTGAGAAGTGAAAGTGGAAAGTGACCACTAATCACTGATCACTGATCACTGCCGCCCATCTGCGCTGCCAGGTCCTTGTCCCGGCAGCACTTTTTGTATTTCTTACCGCTGCCGCAGGGGCAGGGGTCGTTCGGGCCGATCTTGACCTTCTTGACGACGGGCTGCTTCTTGACGGTCTTGTCGCCGGCACCGCCGGTGGCGGTGATCGTGGCGACCTTCTTGCGCTGCGGCTCCTCGTCGGTGCGCAGACGGAACGAGAACAGCCGGCGCACGGTCTCCTCGCGGATGTCGCTGATCATGGCGTCGAACATCTCGTAGCCTTCCTTCTTGTAGGCGATGACGGGATCGTTCTGGCCGTAAGAGCGCAGGCCGATGCCGCGGCGCAGGTCGGCCATGGCGTCGATGTTGTCCATCCAGTATTCGTCCACCACGCGCAGCAGGATGACGCGCTCGATCTCGCGCATCTTCTCCGCGCCGTAGAGCGTCTCCTTGTCCTGATAGGCCTGCTCCATCAGACCCAGCAGCTTCTCCTGCACATCGCTTTCGCTCAGCTTGAGGTCTGCCTCCGCGGGCACCCACGCGCCGGGATAGATGAGCTTGCCGTCAAAGTGGGCCAGCAGCTCCCTCAGCTGCTCGAGGCTTTCAAGGTGGTGACCGCCCATAAAGGCGGCGTTGGTCTGCGTGCGCACGACGTATTCGAACATGCCCTTGATCGTCTCGCTCAGATCCTCGCCGTTGAGCACCTGCAGGCGCTGCTCGTAGATGACCTTGCGCTGGGTGTTCATGACGTCGTCGTATTCCAGCACGTTCTTACGGGTCTGGTAGTTGCGGCTCTCGACGGTCTTCTGGGCGTTTTCGATCGCGCCGGAGAGGATCTTGGCGTCGATCGGCGTGTCCTCGTCGAGGCCCAGGGATTCCATCATGTTCTGGATGCGCTCGGAGCCGAACAGGCGCATCACGTCGTCCTCCATGGACAGGTAGAAGCGGCTCTCGCCGGGGTCGCCCTGACGGCCGGACCGGCCGCGGAGCTGGTTGTCGATCCGCCGCGATTCGTGGCGCTCGGTGCCCACGATGAACAGGCCGCCCACGGCCCGGACCTGGTCGCCCTCGCGGTCGGTCTCGGCCTTGTGCTGCTTGTAGAGCGTCTCGTAGTCCCGGCGCACGGCCAGAATCTCGGGATCGTCGGTCTCAGAGTAGGCGTTGGCCTCGACCAGCAGCTCCTCGGTCATGTCCTCGCGCCGGCGCAGATCGCTCAGCGCCAGATAATCCGGGTTGCCGCCCAGCACGATATCGGTGCCGCGGCCTGCCATGTTCGTGGCGATGGTGACGGCGCCCAGCTTGCCGGCCTGGGCGACGATCTCAGCCTCTTTTTCGTGGAACTTCGCATTCAGGACCACGTGAGGGATGCGCTCCTTGTCCAAAAGATGCGACAGATGCTCGGATTTTTCGATGGAGATCGTGCCCACCAGCACGGGCTGGCCCTTGGCGTGGCACTCCTTGATCTGCCGGATGACGGCGCGCAGCTTGCCGGCCTCGGTCTTGTAGACCACGTCCGGGTGGTCGATGCGGATGACGGGACGGTTGGTCGGGATCTCCACGACGTCGAGCGCGTAGATGCCGGAGAATTCCTCCTCCTCGGTCAGCGCAGTGCCGGTCATGCCGGAGAGCTTGTCGTACAGGCGGAAGAAGTTCTGGAAGGTGATGGTGGCAAGCGTCTTGCTCTCGTTTGCAACGGTCACGCCCTCCTTGGCCTCGATGGCCTGGTGCAGGCCCTCGTTGTAGCGTCTGCCGTACATCAGGCGGCCGGTGGACTCGTCGACGATGATGACCTGGCCGTCCTTGACCACGTAGTCCACGTCCTTCTTCATGTAGCCGCGGGCCTTGAGCGCCTGGTTGATATGGTGCGAGAGCGTGGAGTTTTCGATGTCGGCCAGGTTCTCCACATTGAAGAATTCCTCGGCCTTCTTGATGCCGCTGGCGGTCAGCTGGACCGAGCGCTCCTTTTCGTCCACGTAGTAGTCGCAGTTGTCGTCGTCGTGGGCCTCCTTGTCGTCGGTGGTGGCGTAGACCTTTTTGCGCAGGCGGGAGACGAAGAAGTCGGCCATCTCGTAGAGCTTGGAGCTCTCCTCGCCCTTGCCGGAGATGATGAGCGGGGTTCTGGCCTCGTCGATGAGGATGGAGTCCACCTCGTCGACGATGGCAAAGCTGTGGCCGCGCTGGACCATGTCCTTTTTGTAGAGCGCCATGTTGTCGCGCAGATAGTCGAAGCCCAGCTCGTTGTTCGTGCAGTAGGTGATGTCGGAGAGGTAGGCCTCGCGGCGCTCTGCCTGGGTCTTGTCGTGGATGATCAGGCCCACGGACAGGCCCATGAAGCGGTAGACCTTGCCCATCCACTCGGAGTCGCGCTTGGCCAGATAGTCGTTGACCGTGACGATGTGCACGCCCTTGCCGGTCAAGGCGTTGAGGTAGGCCGGCAGGATGGCGACAAGGGTCTTGCCCTCGCCGGTCTTCATTTCGGCGATGCGGCCCTGGTGCAGGATGATGCCGCCCACGAGCTGCACGTGGTAGGGGCGCATGCCCAGCACGCGCCAGGCGGCCTCGCGCACGGCGGCGAAGGCCTCGGGCAGGATGTCGTCAAGCGTCTCACCGGCGGCGAGTCTTGCCTTGAGCTCGGGGGTCTTGGCCTTGAGCTCGGCGTCGGAGAGCTTGCGGTAGGGTTCGTCGAGGGCCTCTATTTTTGCCAGTACGGGGCGCAGCTTCTTGACCTCGCGCTCCGACGGCGTACCGAATATTTTCGTGATCAGTCCCATGGTATTCCTCCTCAGGGGCATAATTTCCTTTATAATTCGTATCTGTTCAGTCGGTATAAAGAATCGGATGATCCGGCTCATAAAGTGGTTAGTGATCAGTGATCAGTGGCTAGTAGTCGGTGTCCCTTCGGGACGATATAAATTCATTTTCCAAATCACCGATTTGGAAAATACCTTCACTGACCACTACACACTGACCACTAGCCACTTCCCTGTAAGCAAGCTCAAGAAAGCGAATGAACAGTTACTACAATTCACAGTATTATACCACAGCTTTGCAGGGAAAGAAAGAAGAAATTGTAAATTTTGGCTGCCGCGCCGAAGAAAAACCGGCAGTATGCCCGGATCCGGCGAAAAAAATTTACAGCCCGGTAAAAAAAGTTGCAAATAAGGATTGATTTTTTTATCGGGATTATGTATACTATGAGCAAAGTGGAGCAAAGTGGTGAAAAATGCCGCAAAAAATCGAAAAAGGGAAGGAAGTGAACAGGAATGCCGCAGGAATACGAAGAAATGTTCGGTAAATATCAACATTCGCTGGATTCCAAGGGCCGCCTGTTCGTTCCCTCGAAGCTCCGCGCGGCCCTGGGCGACACCTTCTATGTCGTCATCGGCATGGAGGCCTACCTCACGGTCTACCCCACGGCCAAATGGCGGGAATTTCTGGAAAAGTGCAACGCCCTGCCGGCCTCCAAGGCCCCGTCGGTGCGCTATCTTCTGGCCAACGCCGCCATGTGCGAGCCGGACAAGCAGGGCCGGTTTCTCCTGCCGCAGAAGCTGCGCAGCCACGCCCACCTGACGGACGAGGTCACCTTCCTCGGCCTGGGCGATCACGCCGAGATCTGGAACAGCGCGGATTACGAGGCCAAGGAGAACGCCTTCTTCACGAACGGCAACCTGGCTGAGGTGCTGGAGGCGTTGGGACTGTGATGGAATTTTCACACCGCTCCGTTCTTCTGAACGAATGCATCGAGGCCTTGGCCATCCGCCCCGACGGGATCTATCTCGACGGGACCCTGGGCGGCGCGGGCCACTCGGCGCAGATCGCCGCCCGGCTGACGACCGGCCGGCTGATCGGCGTGGACCGGGACCAGGTGGCCCTGGCTGCCACCGCGCAACGCCTGGCGCCCTACATGGACAAGGTCAGCCTGGTGCATTCCAATTTCAAGGAGATCGATTCGATTTTAGACGGCCTCGGCATCGACCGGGTCGACGGCATGCTCTTTGATCTGGGCGTGTCCTCGCCCCAGCTCGACGAGGCCGAGCGCGGCTTTTCCTACATGGCGGACGCGCCCCTGGACATGCGCATGGACCGGGGCGACGCGCTCACGGCCTTCACGGTCGTCAACGACTGGCCCGAGGACGAGCTGCGGCGCATCCTCTATGAATTCGGCGAGGAGCGCTACGCGCCCCGCATCGCCGCGGCGATTGTGCGTCGCCGGCAGGAAAAGCCCATCGAAACCACGCTGGAGCTGGTGGACGTGATCCGCTCTGCCATGCCGGCCCAGGCGCTGCGGGAAAAGCAGCACCCGGCCAAGCGCAGTTTCCAGGCCATCCGCATCGCGGTCAACGACGAGCTGGCCGCAGTCGATCAGATGCTGCAGGCAGCGATCCCGCGGCTGAACAAGGGCGGCAGGCTCGCGGTCATCACCTTCCACTCGCTGGAGGACCGCATCGTCAAAAACGCAATGGCGCAGGCAGCCAAGGGCTGCACCTGCCCGCCGGAATTTCCGGTCTGCGTCTGCGGCAAGACCCCGCAGGTGCGGCTGATCACAAAAAAACCCATCACGGCCGGCGAAGCAGAGCTGGCCGGGAATCCCAGAGCCCGCAGCGCCAAGCTGCGCGTGTGTGAAAAGCGTTAGGAGGACAAGCCATGGCACAAAGAGCATACCGCACCAACGGCGGCGCGGCGGTGGACGTGTATTCCACCCGCTATGACGGCTCGGCCGCAGTGCGTCTTCCGCAGCAGGCCCCGCAGCAGACCCCTCAGCAGCAGCCCAAGCCCCGGCCCAAAAAGCGCCGGAAGGCCAAGGTGGAGATCGCGCCCTTCGCGGTCGTCGGCGCCTTCGTCGTGCTGTTTCTGCTGGTGATGGTGATCCAGGCGCAGGTCCGTCTCTACGAATTCAAGACTGAGGAGAGCGATCTGCGCGCCCAGGCGGAGGTGCTCGACGCCCAGCTGACCCAGCTGCGCTCGAACTACGAGGGCAAGGTCAACCTCCGTGCCATCGAGCAGGAGGCCAGAAGCCTGGGCATGCGCAAGCCCACCGCCAGCCAGACCGTCTATCTCAGCATCGCCGGCGCCGACAGCGCCGAGGTGCTGCATCATGAAGAAAAAGGCTTTTTCGGGACCCTGTGGGACGCCATCAGCGAGGGCTTCCACGGCGTTGTGGAATACTTCGGCTGACAGGCGCGTAAGCTTTACTGCGCCGCGGAGCGATCCGGCAGCGCACAGGCCCGAAGCCGTTTGAAAGCAACACCGCGCAATCTGGACGCCGGAATTGTACGGTGTTGCTTTTTTCCGCGCAGGGCGCGGAAGGAGAGTGCACAATGGCAAACAAGAAGAAAAAATTCAATCCGGAGAAGGCAAACCGCAAGCTGCTCGGCAGAACCATGATCATTATGGTGCTGTGCGGCGTTTTGCTGTTTGTACCGGTGCTGTTTCAGCTCTTCGGCATGATGGTGCTCGACCACGAGGAATACGAGAGCGGCGCCATCAACAACCAGACCCGCTCGACCTCCATCGAGGCCCGGCGCGGGCTCATCTATGACCGCAACATGGACATCCTCGCCACCTCCACCACCGTGGAGACGGTGTTCATCGACCCCAACGGCATCGCCAGCCACGAGGAGGATGTGGACTTCATCGCAACCGGCCTGGCACAGATCCTGGGCGTCAAGAAGAGCTTCATCCTCGAGCAGGCCGCGGACACCGACTATTATTATAAGATCATCGCCCGCAAGCAGCCCCAGGAGGTCGCAGACCAGGTCCGCGCCTTCATCTCCGACAACGAGCTTGTGGGCATCTACCTCGAGCCCGAGCAGCAGCGCTACTATCCGCGCAAGACCCTGGCCGCGCAGGTGATCGGCTTCCTCAACAGCGACAACGTGGGCGTGGAGGGCCTGGAATTCTACTACAACGACGAGCTCACCGGCACCGCCGGCAAGACCATCACCACCAAGGGCAACTACTCCACGGAGATGCTCTATTCCTACGAAAAATACTACGAGGCCTCCGACGGCTGCAGCCTGGTGCTGACGCTGGATACCACCGTCCAGGAGTACATGGAAAAGAACCTGGAGGCCGCGGTGGAAAAATACAAGGTGCAGAACGGCGCCTTCTCCATCATGATGGACGTCAACACCGGCGAGATCCTGGGCATGGCGACGCTGGGCAGCTACGACCCGAACCACTACCTCGAGATCATCGACGAGACCACCCTGGAGAAGCTCGGCGCCATCCGTTCGGAGATGAACTCCGTCAAGGAGGGCACCGAGGAATATCAGGAGCTGGTCGACAGCTACAACAAGACCGAGGCCGAGGCCCGCCTGCGCCAGTGGCGAAACCGCTGCGTGGCCGACGGCTACGAGCCCGGCTCCACCTTCAAGACCATCACCCTGGCCGCCGCCCTTGAGGAGGGCACGGTCAGCCTGGGCTCGCAGTTCTACTGCGGCGGCCAGGAGGACATCGTCGGCCGTGACGAGACCCTGCACTGCTGGAAGCACGAGGGCCACGGCGCCGAGACCACCGCCCAGGCGCTGCAGAACTCCTGCAACCTGGCCTTTGCGCACATCGGCATCGGCCTGGGCGCGAAGATCTACGACTACGCCGACGCCTTCGGCCTGATGGAATACACCGGCATCGACATGTCGGGTGAGGCCGTGGGCTACTTCTACAACCGCAGCATCCTGGCGGAGAACGCCTTCAGCTCCACCGCCTCCTTCGGCCAGTCCTTCAAGGTCACGCCGATCCAGCTCGTGCGCGCGATCGCCGCGGTGGTCAACGGCGGCTATGTGCTCAAGCCCTACGTGGTCTCCGAGGTCCTCGACGACAACGGCAACGTCATCTCCCGCAACGGCAAGACCGTGCTGCGGCAGGCCATCAGCGAGCAGACCTCCGAGACGATGCGCGATCTTATGGAGTCGGTCGTGACCGAGGGCACCGCGGGCAACGCGGCGCTGGCCGGCTACCGCATCGGCGGCAAGACCGGCACCTCCGAGAAGCTCGACGTGCTCGATGAATTCGGCCGCCAGACCGAGGACAAGATCGTCTCCTTCGTGGGCGTGGCGCCCATCGACGACCCGAAGTACATCGTGCTCGTGGCGCTCGACACGCCCAGCCCCTATCTGGGCTACTATATCTCCGGCGGTGTGATGGCGGCCCCCGTGGTGCGCGACATCTTTGCCGACACCCTGCAGTACCTTGGCGTGCAGCCGGACTACACCAACGTGGACATGAGCACGGTCAATGTGGAAATGCCGAACCTCAAGGGCATGGACGAGGCCCAGGCCGCCGAGGTCCTGGCCGCCCAGAGCCTGACCTACAAGATCGTGGGCGTGGGCAGCAAGGTGACCGGACAGATCCCCGCAGCGCTTGCGCTGCTGCCGGGCAACTCCGAGGTCATCCTCTACATGGGCGAGGACGTGCCCACCGATTCGATCGTTGTCCCCAACCTCTCGGGCCTGACGCCCTGGGAGTGCAATCTGGTCATCCAGAACACCGGCCTGTATCTGCAGACCCGCGGCTCGTCCCAGATCTGGGCGACCGTCACCGGCCAGGACATCCCCGCCGGCACCGAGGTGCCCAGAGGCACCATGATCACAGTCGAGCTGACCGACAGCACGGCGTTGGATTAGTGGTTAGCGGCTAGTGGTTAGCGGCTAGTGGTTAGTGGTTAGTGGCTAGTGGTTAGTGGTTAGTTGACAGTGGTCAGGCAATCTGGAACAGGCAAGAGGAGAACGGCGTAGGGGCCGGCGTCTCGACGGCCCGCTGCAAACAGGCAGCAGGACAGTCGTGTAGGGGCGAGCATTGCTCGCCCGCGGCACCGCACCCCGTAGCGGCCGGGTTGCCCGGCCGAAAACGCCGCACCCCGTAGCGGCCGGTTTGCCCGGCCGAAAACGCCGCACCCCGTAGCGGCCGGGTTGCCCGGCCAAAAGCACCGCACCCCGTAGCGGCCGGGTTGCCCGGCCAAAAACACCGCACCCCGTAGCGGCCGGGTTGCCCGGCCAAAAACGCCGCACCCCGTAGCGGCCGGGTTGCCCGGCCAAAAACGCCGCACCCCGTAACGGCCGGGTTGCCCGGCCAAAAACGCCGCACCCCGTAGCGGCCGGGTTGCCCGGCCAAAAACACCGCACCCCGTAACGGCCGGGTTGCCCGGCCAAAAACACCGCACCTTGTTGCACCGTGTTTCGCTTGAAACAATAAACATATTACGAAAAGAGTTAGGAGTTTAGAGTGCATGAGACTCTTTGACCTGTTGAAAGGCATTGAATATCTGGCGATTGACGCCGATCTGGGTATGGAGATCAGCGGCGTGAGCTATGATTCGCGCAAAACCGCGCCGGGCCATCTGTTTGTGGCGATCACCGGCTATGCAACCGACGGCCACAAATTCATTCCGGCCGCCGTGGAGAAGGGCGCCGCTGTCGTGCTCTGCGAGCGGGAGCCGGAGGGCGAGATCCCCTTTGTCCGCGTGAGCGACACCCGGGCGGCGCTGGCACAGCTGGGCGCCAACTGGTACGGCCACCCGGCAGACAAACTGACCGTCGTGGGCGTCACCGGCACGAACGGCAAAACCTCCACGACCTTCCTGCTCAAGCACGTGCTCGAGCGGGTCTGCGGGGCCAAGGTGGGCCTGATCGGCACGATCCAGAACATGATCGGCGACGAGATCCTCGAAACCGAGCGCACCACGCCCGAGAGCTTTGAGCTGCAGGCCCTGTTTGCCGAAATGGTCAACAAGGGCTGCACCCACGCCATCATGGAGGTCTCCTCCCACGCCCTGGTGCTGCACCGGGTGGACTGCATCCCGTTTGCCGTGGGCGTGTTCACAAACCTCACCGAGGACCACCTGGACTTCCACAAGACCATGGAGGCCTACCGGCAGGCCAAGGCCCTGCTCTTCTCCCGCTGCCGGGTCGGCGTGTTCAACATCGATGACGCGCTGGTGAAAAAGACCATGGCGGAGGCCGCCTGCAAGACGCTGACCGTCTCGGCAAAGGGCGCGGCGGACCTCTATGCCGCGGGCATTGACCTCGGCGCAGACCACACCGGCTTCACCGCCCGCACCGCCGCCGAAACCGCGCCGGTCCGCCTGGGCATCCCCGGCGAGTTCACTGTCTACAACGCCCTCTCCGTGCTCGGCGCGGCGCTGGGCCTGGGGCTTCCGCTCTCCGACGCAGCAAACGCCCTGCGTGACGCCAAGCCCGTCAAGGGCAGGGTGGAGGTCGTCCCGACGCCCGGCAAGGACTACACCGTACTGATCGACTACGCCCACACCCCCGACGCGCTGGAAAACACGCTGCGCTCGGTGCGCGGCTTCTGCAAGGGCCGGGTGATCGCAGTCTTCGGCTGCGGCGGCGACCGCGACCCCATCAAGCGGCCCATCATGGGCAAAATCGGCGTGGAGTTGGCGGACCTTGCCATCATCACCTCCGACAACCCCCGCACCGAGGACCCGAACAAGATCATCGAGGACATCCTGGTCGGCGTGCAGGGCATCGACAAGCCCTACGAGGTGGTGGAAAACCGCCGCGCGGCCATCGCCCGCGCCATGGCGCTTGCCCGGAAGGACGACATCATCGTCCTGTGCGGCAAGGGCCACGAGACCTACCAGATCCTCGGCACGGTCAAGACGCACCTCGACGAGCGGGAAGAGGTCGCGAAGCAGTTGACAATTGAGAATTGACAATTGACAATGTCGGTGTCGCTGCGCGACGGATTGAAATTTCGGAGAATTTTGGTATGAGCTTTATGACACTGAAAGAAGCTGCGCTTGCCTGTCACGGGACGATCGCGGCGGAATATGAAAATCTGACATTTTTCGGCGCGTCCGCCGATTCGCGGACGATCGGTGCCGGGCAGCTGTTTGTGGCGCTCGAGGGCGCCAGAGACGGCCACGACTTTGCGCCCATGGCCATGGCGCGCGGTGCGGCCGCGGTGCTGGGCAGGCGGGCGCTGGACGGCATTCCGGTGCTGATCTGCGCCGATCCGCTCAAGGCCCTTGGCGACATTGCCCGTGCCTGGCGGCAGCGCCTTGATACCAGGGTCGTCGGCATCACCGGCAGCGTGGGCAAAACCACCACCAAGGAGATGACCGCGGCGGTGCTGGCTGCGGCGTTTTCGGTCCACAAGACCGCCGCGAACTTCAACAACCACATCGGCCTGCCGATGACCGTGCTCTCGATCCCGGAGGACTGCCAGATGGCGGTCACCGAGATGGGCATGAACCACTTCGGTGAGATCTCCTATCTCACCGGCATCGCGCAGCCGGACATCGCGGTCATTACGAACATCGGCACGATGCACATCGAATATCTGGGCTCCCGCGAGGGCATTCTGAAGGCCAAGCTCGAGATCCTCGAGGGCCTGCGTCCCGGCGGCAGGGTGATTCTCAACGGCGACGAGCCGCTGCTGCGAAACGCGAAAATCGAGCAGACGCCCATCTTTTTCGGCATCGACACCAACTGCGACCTGCGCGCAAGCGAGCTCGAGAGCAGCGCCGGCAGCACCGCGTTCCGGGTCACGGGCCTGGGCGCGGACTTCCGCGTGACGCTTCCGGTGGAGGGCCGACACCATGTCTATGACGCGCTGGCGGCCACTGCCGTCGGCCTGTGCGCCGGCGTAGCGCCCCGGCAGATCACCGAGGCGCTGGCGAGCTTCGCCAACACCGGCGACCGGCAGAGGAGCTTTGCGCAAAACGGCTTCTCGATCATCGCCGACTGTTACAACGCCGGCCCCGAGTCCACCGCGGCAGCGCTGAGCGTGCTGGCCGGCCGCAAAACCGGCGGCAGGCGCATCGCCGTGCTGGGCGACATGCTCGAGCTCGGCCAGACCGCCGAGCAGGCGCATTATCACACCGGCGAGCTGGCGGCAAAGGCGGCAGACCTGCTCTTTGCCTACGGCGAGTGCAGCCGCTTCACCGTAGACGGCGCCAGAGCCGCCGGTATGGACGCGGTCTCCGCCCGCCACTTTACCGAACACGCCGCCATGGCGGATGCCCTGAAGGAAATCGCCCGTCCCGGCGACGTGCTGCTCTTCAAGGGCAGCCACGGCATGCACATGGAGCGCGTGCTGGAGCTGTTTCTGGCAGAATAATAGCCCGTAGTGGCCGATGCCCACATCGGCCATAGCGCGAAGCGCCTTACGGCGAGATGGCCGATGTGGGCATCGGCCACTACGGTGCAATTGCCCGCAACCAAAGCAAAAAAACGGAGGAATTCCCATGCTGAACACAAGACTGATTTTACTGCTGGCCATGATCCCGGTCTGCTTCGTGATCGCGCTGATCCTGGGCAAGTTCATCATCCCCATGCTGCGGGCGCTCAAGGCCGGCCAGTCCATCCGCGAGGTCGGTCCGAAGTGGCACAACTCCAAGGCGGGCACGCCTGCCATGGGCGGCATCATCTTCATCTGCGCCTCGTTCATCGGCATTCTGATCATGACGCTGATCTGGCAGCGCTGGACCTCGGTGTTTGTGTTCCTGTTTGCCCTGGTGTTCGGCCTGATCGGCTTTTCCGACGACTTTCTCAAGGTCAAAAAGAAGCAGAACGAGGGCCTCAAATCCGGGCAGAAATTCGCCCTGCAGCTGATCGCCTCGGCCCTGTATCTGTTCATCCTCTACCAGCGCGACGTGATGAGCTGCGAGCTGTGGATCCCGTTTACGACCCTTCGCTGGCAGATCCACCCGATCATCTATATCTTCTTTGCCATGTTCGTGATCGTCGGCACCGTGAACGCGGTCAATCTGACCGACGGCATCGACGGCCTTGCAACCGGCGTGACCATGCCGGTCATGGTCTTCTTCCTGCTGACGGCGGTGCTGCTCAAGAAGACCGAGCTTGCCATCTTCCCGGCGGCGCTCTTCGGCGCGCTGGGCGGCTTCCTGTGCTACAACTTCCACCCGGCCAAGACCTTCATGGGCGACACCGGCTCGCTGTTTCTCGGCGGCGCGGTGTGCGGCCTGGCCTTTGCCCTGGATATGCCGCTGATCCTGATCCTGGTCGGCATCGTCTACATTGTCGAGACCCTCTCGGTCATGATGCAGGTCAGCTACTTCAAGCTCACCCACGGCAAGCGCATCTTCAAGATGACGCCGATCCACCACCACTTTGAGATGTGCGACTGGAGCGAGGTCAAGATCTGGATCGTCTTTGTGAGCGTGAGCGTTCTCTTCTGCGCGCTGGCCTTCTATGCGGTGCAGCCGCTCATCCGGTAAGGCGTCACCCGATTCTGCAGGAAAGGTTGTTCATTTATGGCTGCTGCGAAAAAACTGAACAAGGACGCGCTGCCGCAGGAGCCGCGGCTGAAAACCAACCGCGCCGGCAACCCGATCGGCGCGCTCGAGGGCGACGAGGGCCAGGTTTTTGACAGCACGGGCATGCTCGACATTCCCTATCTGGTGCTGACGCTGCTGCTGGTCGCCATCGGGCTTTTGATGATGTTCTCGGCCAGCTACGCAAGAGCCCTCCACGACACCGGAAACGCGGCCTATTACTTTGTGCGCCAGGCGGGCTTTGCGGCCTTCGGCATCGTGGTGATGCTGGTGGTCAGCCGCCTGAACTACTTCATCTTCCACCGCCTGTCGATGCTGGCGCTGGCGGTGTCGCTGGTGCTGCTGCTGATGGTGCCCTTTGTGGGCGTCAAGGCCAACGGCGCGCGCCGCTGGATCGTCATTCTGGGCCAGAACTTCCAGCCCTCGGAGATCGCCAAGATCGCCGTGGTGCTCTCCTTTGCCTCAATGATGTCGGTCTGGAAGGACAAAATGGACACCTTCCAGTACGGCGTTCTGCCCTATGCGCTGGTGCTGGGCGTGATGGCGGTGCTGCTCTATCTCGAGCCGCACATGTCCGCCACGGTGATCATCCTGGCCCTGGGCGCCACGATGATGTTCCTGGGCGGCACCAAGGCCAGATGGTTCGGCGTGGGCCTGCTCATGGGTGTGGTGTTCGTCTTCGTGTACTTAAGCAGCAAGGGCTACACAGGCGACCGCATCACCGCCTGGCTCCACCCGGAAAATGACGCCGAGGACACGGGCTATCAGATCATCCAGTCGCGCTACGCCATCGGCTCGGGCGGCTTTCTAGGTCTGGGCTTCGGCCACTCCCGGCAGAAATATCTGTATCTGCCCGAGGAGCACAACGACTACATCTTCGCCATCGTCTGCGAGGAGCTGGGCTTCATCGGTGCGGCGGGCATCATTCTGCTCTTCGTGCTGCTGATCCTGCGGGGCTACTGGATCGCCCTGCACGCACGTGACCGCTTCGGCACGCTTGTGGCGGCGGGCCTGACGACGCTGCTGGCGCTGCAGGTCTTCCTCAATATGGCGGTGGTTTCCAATCTGCTGCCCTCCACGGGTATCTCGCTGCCGTTCTTCTCCTACGGCGGCACGGCGCTGGTGATCCAGCTGGCGGAAATGGGCATCGTGCTCAGCATTTCGCGCTGGTGCACCAATAAGGAGGTTCGCATCGCATGAGAGTCATCTTCACCTGCGGCGGCACGGGCGGGCACATCAACCCGGCCATCGCCGTTGCTAAGCTGCTGCAGAGCCGTAAGCCGGACGCCGAGATCCTCTTTGTCGGCGCCGAGGACGGCATGGAAAACAAGCTGGTCCCCAGAGAGGGCTTCCGGCTCGAAACCCTGAAAATTTCAAATTATCAACGCTCCCTCAGCCCCAAGGCTGTGGCGCACAATGTGGCGACCGCCGCAAATATCGCCGGCTCCATGCGCAAGGCCGACCGCATTTTGAAGGAATTTCAGCCCGACGTGATCGTCGGCACCGGCGGCTACGCGAGCTTTCCGATGCTCAAGATGGGCGCCAAGCGCGGCGTTCCCACGGCGGTGCACGAGGCCAACGCGGTCCCGGGCCTGACCACCCGCATGGTGGCCGACACCGCGAGCCGGATTCTGGTCAGCTTCGAGGAGAGCCGCAATTACTATAACAACCCCGAGCGCGTGGCGGTCGTGGGCATGCCGGTGCGCGAGGAGTTCCTCTACACCCGGCGCTCGGGCGCCAGAGAAAAGCTCGGCCTGGGCGACCGCCCGCTGGTGATTTCCGCCTGGGGCAGCCTGGGCGCCCGGGAAATGAACAAGAAGATCGCCGATTTCATGGCTCTGGAGTGCCGCGACGGCACGCCCTGGCGGCACATCCACGCGACCGGCTCCTATGGCTGGCGCTGGATGCCGGACTATGTCAAAGAGCGCGGCGTGGACCTGGCGGCGCATCCTGAAATTGACATGCGCGAGTACATCTTCAACATGCCCGAGCTCATGGCCGCGGCCGACCTGTTCATCACGCGGGCCGGCGCTTCCACGCTCAACGAGATCATGGCGGCGGGCACGCCCTGCATCATCGTGCCGTCGCCCAACGTGACCGACAACCACCAGGAAAAGAACGCCCGCGTGCTCGAGCGCGGCGGCGGCGCGGTCGTCCTGCGCGAGGCCGACTGCGACGGCGAGGTCCTCTACAACGAGGCGAAGCGCCTGCTGGCGGACCAGTCCGCCCGCGACCGGATGCGCTCGAACCTGTCTAACATGGCCGTGGTGGACTCCGCCGAGCGGATCCTGCAAACGATCTTCGAACTCTCAAACGCATAACGTTTTTGATTTCTCCTGCATAGGATGGCAAAACCATCATGTGGGGGAGAGGTATGAGCTTCATTCAAGTACGGGGCGGCCGGCCGCTGCGCGGGACGCTGGCGGTGCAGGGGTCGAAAAATGCCGCGCTGCCGCTGCTGGCGGCGACATTGTGCACCGGAAAGCGCTGCACGCTGCGCGGCTGCCCGGACATCAGCGACGTACATACCGCCATCGAAATTCTGAAGGCCCTGGGCTGCGCGGCGACATTTGACCGCAGCGGCGCAACGATCGACGCCGGCAGCCTTTGCTGCGCGGCGCTCCCGCCGGAACCGGCCGGGAAGATGCGCGCGTCGGTCAGCTTTCTCGGCGCGCTCGTGTGCGCCTGCGGCGAGGCGAGCGTCCCGCTGCCGGGCGGCTGCGTGCTGGGCGCACGCCCGTTGGATCTGCACCTGTCCGGCCTCGAGGCGCTGGGCGCCACAATCGATGTGGACGGCAGCACGATCCGCTGCAGGGGCCCCCTGCGCGGCGGCACCGTGATCCTGCGCTATCCCAGCGTCGGCGCGACCGAAAACCTGCTGCTGGCAGGCTGCGGCGCGCAGGGCCCGGTGACCATCCTAGGCGCTGCCCGGGAACCCGAGATCGAGGATCTGGCCGGCTTTCTCAACCGCTGCGGGGCGGACATCCGCGGCGCAGGCACCGGGCACATCCGGATCCTGCGCGGGCCAGATCGCGGCGCGGACTACCGCGTGATGCCGGACCGCATGGCGGCAGCCAGCTGGCTGTGCGCTGCGGCTGCAGCCGGCGGTGAGATCCGCCTGACCGGCATCCGCCCGGACACCTTGGCCCCGGTGCTGACGGCCCTGCAGGCAGCCGGCTGCAGCGTGCAGACAACCGACAGCCGCATCTGGCTTTCCGCCGGGCCGCTGCAGGCCATCGCGCCCGTGGTGACCGGCCCCTATCCGGACTTTCCCACCGACGCCCAGGCGCCGCTCATGGCGGCGCTGCTGCGGGCCAGGGGGGTCACGGTCTTCTGCGAGACCGTTTTTGAAAACCGCTATCGCCATGTGCCGGCCCTCCGGGCCCTGGGAGCGGACATCCGCGTGAGCGGCCGCGTGGCCAGTGTGCGCGGGGTCAGCCGGCTCCGGGGCGCAGAGATGGAGGCAACCGACCTGCGCGGCGGCATGGCCATGCTGATCGCAGCCTTGTCGGCAGAGGGCGTGAGCCGCATCATGGATGCGCAGCACTTATCGCGCGGCTACGAGCAGCTGTGCGAAGGCTGCCGCAGACTCGGCGCGGACGTGACACAATTCACCTGAGGAACAAGCTATGGACAACGAAACGAGAAAAGAGCCCGCGATCAAACGGGTGGAGCCGGTGCAGAAGCAGCCGAAAAAGCGCGTGCACCGCATGAACCGCTCGGCCTTCCGCATCAAGCTGCTGACGATGCTGGGCGTGGCGGCGGCCATTATTCTGGGCTTTGTGATCTTCTTCAAGATCCAGCACATCGCCGTGGCCTTCGACGTCGGAGGCCAGACGCTCTCCGAGCAGGAGCTGCCCGCCGCGACGGGTTCGGAGAAGCGTTATTACAGCTCGGAGGAGATCATCGAGGCCTCCGGCATCGAGGTGGGCGACAACCTGCTCACGCTCAACAAGGCTGCCGTGGCCGCGCACATCAAAACCGCGCTGCCCTATGTGAGCCAGGTCCAGGTCAAGCGGAGCTTCCCCAGCTCCGTGACGCTGCTCATCACCGAGTTTGAGATCACCTACGCCGTCTGCGACGAGGCAGGGCAGTGGTGGCTCATCAACTGCGAGGGCAGGGTCCTCGAGCAGAGCACCGAGCAGGAGGCCAGAAAGCATCTGACCGTCGAGGGCATGACGATCCAGCAGCCGACGATCGGCGGCACGATCCAGGCCGCCGGCGCCGAGGGCACCGATGAGACCGAGAACGCAGCCAAGCGCACGGCGGTCCTGCAGGTGCTGCAGGCGCTGGAGGATTCGGCCGAGATCGCCAAGAAGATCGTGACCCTGGACGTGAGCGCCTCCTACGACATCGTCCTCTGGTACGGCAGCCAGTACGAGATCCACCTGGGCACGACGGATGAGCTGGCCTACAAGTTCGCCTATCTCAAGGGCGTGCTCGACGAGTTCAAGGCCCAGAACCAGACCTACCTTTCCGGCGTCATCGACATCACCTTCGCCGAGGGACGCAACGCCAGATTCCAGCCCTTCGAGTGATCCGACAGATTGTAAATTTTTTCGCAAAATTTGCAAAAAACCCGAAATTCCTATTGACCTAGCGCACAAATCAAGCTAAAATAGAAGCGTATAAATGTAAATACCTCTGCAAACACTAGCATACAGCCGCAGGCGGGCAGCGCCTGAAACCCGGCTGCGCCGGTGGCAGAGCAGACCAACGATAGATACATAGGAGGATTGTTCCATGGCTGATTATCCCGAAAAAGTAGTTGCGATTAAAGTCATCGGCGTGGGCGGCGCCGGCAATAATGTTGTCAACCGCATGATCAATTCCGCCGTCGATGGCGTGGAATTCATGGTCATCAATACAGACCGTCAGGACCTCAACAAGTCCAAGTGCCCCAACAAGCTGCAGATCGGCGAGAAGCTGACCGGCGGCATGGGCGCAGGCTCCAAGCCCGAAATCGGCAAAAAGTCCGCCGAGGAGAGCAGAGCGGCCATCTCCAAGTGCCTTGAGGGCACCGACATGGTCTTCATCACCGCCGGCATGGGCGGCGGCACCGGCACCGGCGCAGCGCCCATCATTGCCGATCTGGCCCACGAGGCCGGCATCCTCACCGTCGGCGTTGTGACCCGCCCCTTCAAGTTTGAGGGCGCCAACCGTATGCGCCAGGCCGACGAGGGCATCAAGGCCCTGTCCGAGAAGGTCGACTCCCTGATCGTCATTCCCAACGACCGGCTGAAATACGTCACCGACCAGAAGATCACCTTTGCCAACGCCTTCGGCATTGCCGACGACGTGCTCAAGCAGGCGGTGACCTCCATCTCCGAGCTGGTCGGCTACTCCGACCGCGTCATCATCAACCTCGACTTTGCCGACGTCTCCGCCATCATGAAGAACGCCGGCCGCGCCCACATGGGCGTGGGCACCGCCTCCGGCCGCGAGAAGGCCGAGCAGGCCGCTATGACCGCGGTTGCCAGCCCCTTGCTGGAGACCTCCATCAACGGCGCCACCGGCGTTCTGATCAACGTCACCGGCGCGGCTGACCTGGGTCTGGACGACGTCGAGACCGCCGCCAACATCGTCATGGAGGCGGCCAACCCCGACGCCAACATCATCTTCGGCGCCACCTTCAGCGAGGAGTTTGAGGATGAAATGCGCGTGACCGTCATCGCCACCGGCTTTGCCGACGAGGCCAAGAAGGAGGAGAAGAAGCCCGAGCGCAAGTCCTTCTCCAACCTCAGCAGCGACTACGGCAGAACGCCCCGTCCCACCGCACCCGCTGACAACGGCGACATCAACGACATCGACGCGATCTTCTCGATCTTCAAGAAGTAAGCACCACAGAACAGACAAAGCCGGCGCCGCGAAAAACGGCGTCGGCTTTTTGGAGGAAGCATGGCATATGAAGCGCTGGCCGCGTCCTACGACCGGCTGACCCAGGACATCCCCTACGAGGATCTGCTCAAATTCTACAAGACCATCTGGCAGCTTTATGACAAAACGCCGGAAAGCGCGCTGGACCTCGCCTGCGGCACGGGCTCGCTGTCGGTGCTTTTGGCAGGGGAGGGGCTCTCGGTGCTGGGCGTGGACGCCTCGGAGGAAATGCTGACCGAGGCCTATGACAAGGCCTCCGGGCTCGACAACCCGCCCTATTTCATCCGCCAGAGGATGCAGCGCCTGCGCCTGCCGCAGCCGGTGGACTTTGCCGTCTGCTGCCTCGACGGGATCAACTATCTGACCGATCCCGCCGACTGCCGCGAGACGATGAAGCGGGTTTATAAGAGCCTCAATCCCGGCGGCCTGTTCGTCTTTGACATCAACTCGGCCTGCAAGCTGCGCGGCCTCGACGGGCAGATCTTCCTCGACGAGGACGACGAGGTCTACTGCGTCTGGCGGGCGGATTTCGACGAGGAAAGCCGCATCTGCAGCTACGGCATGGATGTGTTCCAGCGACGGGGCAGGCTATGGCAGCGCAGCCAGGAGCTGCACCGGGAGTACGCCTACACCGAGGACGAGCTGATCGCCTGGCTGGCCGAGGCCGGCTTCACGCACATCCGCTCGTTCGGCGACCGCAGCGTGGAAACGCCCGGAGAAAACGAGCAGCGCATCTTCTTTGCCGCCGAAAAACCGTAAACCATAGGAGAATCACATGACAGACCATATTTTACGCGCCATGACGCGAGACGGCTGGGTCAAGGCCGTGGCCATCCGCTCGACCGATCTGGCAGAGCGCGCGCGGCAGATCCACCATACCACCCCCAACGCAACCGCTGCCCTGGGCAGAGCCCTGTCGGCCTGCTCAATGCTGGGCAACATGCAGAAGATCGAAAATGGCTCGCTGACCCTGCAGATCAAGGGCGGCGGCCCGATCGGCACGATCCTGTGCGTGTCCGACGCCGCCGGCAACGTGCGCGGCTACGTGACCAACCCGCAGGTGCCGCTGGTCAAAAAATACCAGGGCAAGCTGGACGTCGGCGCGAGCGTCGGCAGCGACGGCCTGCTCACGGTCATCCGCGACCTGCAGATGAAGGAGCCCTATGTGGGCTCGGTGAAGCTGGTCTCCGGCGAGATCGGCGAGGACGTGACGGCCTACCTTGCCCAGAGCGAGCAGACCCCGTCCGCCTGCGCGCTGGGCGTTCTGGTGGACGTGGACTACCACGTCCACGCTGCGGGCGGCTACATCCTGCAGCTGCTGCCAGGCGCGCCGGAGTCCGTGATCGGCCGGCTGGAGCAGTCGATCGAGCAGGCCGGCCCGGTCTCGGCCATGCTCGACCGGGGCATGACGCTGGAGGAAATGCTGATTGCCGCCCTGGGCACCGATGCGGTCGAATTCTTCGACCCGGAGCCGGTCAGCTACCGCTGCTACTGCACGCGCGAGCGCGTGGAGCGCACGCTGATCAGCCTGGGCCGCAAGGAGCTGCAGAGCCTGGCAGACGAGGGCGAGACGATGAACATCGAGTGCCAGTTCTGCGACACAGAGTACAAATTCACGCCCGAAGAGATCCGGGAGATCCTCAAGAACATATGAAAAATAATACTGAACTGCAATAAAACGATTGAATCGTTTTATTGCCTGCGGCGAACGCCGCAGATGCCAATACGTACGAATGCCTCCGCATTTCATGCGGAGCGTCGAACGCTTTCAGTGTTCGACGAATAAAACCATTATAAATGGTTTTATTGCATTCTAGTATAAAGAGACAGCGCCGCGGGATTGCTCCCGGGGCGCTGTTTTTTGTGATCTATTCCCGCCCGGCCACGGTCACGACCGGCTTGTCCGCCGGGGTGATGACCATGTGATGCAGGGCGAATTCCAGAGCCAGCGACAGGACCTCATTGCGAGGACGGCCGCTCAGCTTGGCGGCCTCGTCCAGGTCGCGCAGCATGTCCTTGGGCAGGCGCATGGAGATCACGACAGACTCTTCCACATACTTTTTCTGTGGAATCTGAAACACCGGTTGGCTCATACAATCACCTCTGGGGTTATACTAATACATTTGTAACAATCGGTCAAGCTTTTTTTCACATTTTGAAGGATTATTTTCAAAAAATTCACAAAAAAGATGCGTTACGGAAATTTTTTCAACAATTTTCCGTATATGCGTCTGCAAAACCACGGCTCGGTGGATTTTTGCAGGCATTCGTCCCGGCCGAACCAGGCCACGCCGGCGTTCTCGTCGGGATTGCTGCGCAGCGGCAGCGTCGGATCGGCCTCAAAGAGGTAGGTCACATTCAGGTGCAGATGGGAGCTGACGTACTGCCCGCGCTTCTCATGGCCGTCCACGGTAAGGATTTCCAGGGAAAAGATTTCGTCTGAGACCGGCCTTGCCTGCTGCAGGCCGCTTTCCTCCTGCAGCTCTCTGGCGGCGACCTGCAGAAGATCGTGCTCGCCGTCGGCGTGGCCGCCCAGCCAGGCCCAGGAGTCGTAGATCTTGTGGTAGGCCATGAGGACCTTCTGCCGGTCCGGGCTCACGACCCAGCACGAGGCGGTCAGATGCCGGGAGCGGTTGTCGCGGGTGTAGAGCGCCTCGCCGGACTCCAAAAGGCGGATGAGCTCTGCTCGGTCCATGGCCTCCTGCTCGTTGAACGGCACATAGCGCCGCAGCTGTTCCAATAAATCCATTGTGCCTCCTGTGCCTTTGAAAAGCGCTCTCCGCCGGGGGACGGGGAGCGCGGATGATGTTGCGATTATGTTCCGTAGAACGAATAGTGCATGTAGTCGCGATATCCGCTGCGCCAGTTGATGCCGCGGATAAAGCCGTATTTGCTGAAGATCTGGTCGATCGCGCCGCCAACGGGGATGGAGTAGGGGTCCTCGCCCGGCTTGAAGTAGTAGCCGGTGATGGCCTTGCCGTTGGGGTCGCAGTAGTAGTTTTCCAGCCAGTTGATGTCGATGGCCAGACCGGGCTGATGCTCGGACTTGCCGGCGTTGGGCCGCCAGCCGCCCATGGAGTGAATGACCGGCATCTCGGGGTGCTCGTAGATCTCGTCGAAGATCGCCTGCGCGGTGGCCGCGATGTTCTCGTGTACCTGCAGGTTCCAGGTGCGGGTGTATTTGGTGCCGTCCTCGGCCAGATCCCAGGTCTTGACCACGATCACGGTCTGGTGGGCCAAGGCGGCGTCGTCGCTGCTGTAGTACAGGCGCGGGTCGGCCACGTCCTGCCCGAAGATCATCAGATCCTTCTCGTGCTCGCTCATATCGGCGCTGCCGATCGTGCGGACAGTCTCGGGCTCGTCGGGCGCTTCGATGGCTGCTTCCGGTTCCGGCTCGGCGGGTGCTTCTGTTTCAGCTTCTGCAGGCGCTTCGGTCTCAGGCTCCGTGGGCGCCTCGGTTTCGGGCTCGGGCTCGGGTTCCGGCGGGGCCATCACGCGGACGACGCAGAGCTCCTCAATGAGGTTGCTGCACACCGCGTGCACCACGGTCTCACCGGGCGCCAGGGCCACGATGCCGCCGTCAATGTCCACCGAGAGGATCTCGGGGTCCTCGGCGTACCAGACCACGGTCTGGTTGGAGACATCCATCGGGAACACGGAGGCGACCAGATTCGTCTGCGCATCGACCTCCAGCTCCAGATACGAATCGTTGAGCACCAGAGAGACCGGGTCCTGCAGGACCTGGGCAGCCGGGCGCATCAGATCGAGCAAACGGCAGATCAGCACCGCGCACTCTGCGCGAGTCGTGCCGTCCTGCGGGTCAAAGCGGTAGCCGCCGTCGGGGTTGAGCCGGCCGCCGATCACATGCTGGCTGACCAGCAGGCAGACGCCGACTCTGGCCCAGGGGGCGATGTCCGCAGCGTCGGTGAAGTAGCCCATGAGCAGGGCCTCGGTTTCCAGCGGAGCCTCCTTCTGGCCGAGCATCTGCCGGTGCACGTTCTGCAGGCTGTTGTCCCGCGTGCGCAGGGCCAGGCCCGACTGTGCGGCAGGCGCGTCCTCAGGCGCGGCGCTCCCGTCCGAGGCTTGCTCCGCGGGCGCTTCGGTCTCCCGGGCGGCCTCTGCCGCCTCGTGCATCTCCGGGGTGATGACCGCCAGGGTCTCAGCCGGGGCCGCTTCGGTGTCGGGGCCGGGCTCAGGCTCATTCAGCTTGGCCTCGTTTTCGGGCTGCGCGCCGGTTTGCAGGGCGTTTGCCAGGCTGGGCGGCTCCAGCTCCGTGCCGGAAACCACCAGGAAGTTTGCAATCATCTGTGCCATCTGCTCGCGTGTGAGCAGCTCGTCCGGGCCGAACAGGCCGTGGCCGGAGCCGCTGACCACGCCGGTGTGCACCGCCCAGCTGAGGTAGGGGGCGTAATAGGCGTCGGGGTCGACATCGGAGAAGATCAGGGTCAGATCGTCGCGGTCCCAGAATTCTGGATTGGCGTCCACCATCCGGCCCAGGACGGTCACGAACATGGCGCGGGTCATGAGGTCGTCCGGCTGGTAATCCTCGCCGTAGTGCCCGGAGAAGAGACCGAGCGCTTCCATACGCGCAAGGGCGTTCTCACCCCAATGCGGCTGGGGCTCCTCGGCAAAGACCGGGCTCATGCAGCCCAACAGCAGCACGGCCGCCAGCAAAATCGACAGGCTTTTTTGCAGCATCCGACGACCTCCCTTCCCAAAGCGCGTCCAAGTTGGACCACGCCGATTTTGATGCTTGCAGTATAGCATGAAAAGTTACAATTTGCAACACTTTTCCGAAATGTTCTTTGAATGTTTACATTTGGAATGAAACAGCGGACCCCGAAATGGGGTCCGCTGTGCGTTAGTTGGGTGCGTTTTCCGGCTGGACGACGTCGTTTTGGTAGACAGTGGCAAAATAGACGTCGAAGATGGCCTTGGCCACGTTGCCCAGAACGCCGCCCTGGGCGCCGTTTTCGACATAGACCGCGATCGCGATCTGCGGGTCGTCGGCGGGCGCGTAGCAGACATAGGAGGCGTGGTCCGAGCCGGCCGAGCCGTGCTGCGCGGTGCCGGTCTTGGCGCACACCGGGATCTCGTAGTCGCCAAAGACCTTGTTTGCCGTGCCGTTCTCGTCGGTGACGGCCATGCGCATGCCGGTCGTGTAGGCCTGGTAGGCCTCGTCGGTGATCGTGACCTTGCTCATGACCTCGGGCTCGGTCTGGTAGATGAGGTCCTGATAGTCCGAGGAGATGATGCGCGAGAGGAAGGTCGCGCGGTAGCGGGTGCCGCCATTGGCCAGCGCGGCGGTGTAGACCGCCAGCTGCAGCGGCGTAAAGCGGCATTCCGACTGGCCGATCGCCAGCGACAGCGTGTCGCCGCCGGTCCAGGCCTGCAGCTCCGGATAATCGGCGTAGAGCTCCTTCTTGGTGTCGGGGTTGCCGCGGCGGCCAAGCTCCTCGGGCAGCTCGATGCCGGTGCTCTCGCCGAGGCCGAAGGCCTTGGCCACCTTGTCGATCTGCCGCCAGCCGATCATGCGGCCGACCTCGTAGAAATAGTAGTTGCAGGACACGGCCAGCGCCTTTTCCACGTTCACGATGCCGTGCGTCATATGGTAGCTTGTGTAGTAGTAGCAGGCGGGCTGGTAGTCGTCGTAGTAGGTGTAGATGCCGCGGTCCTCGACCGGCGTGAGGCGGGTGATGCCCTTGTCCGACTGCAGCGCCGCGATGGAGGTGACCATCTTGAACGTGGAGCCGGGCGGATAGGCTGCGCCGAGCGCCCGGTTGAACAGAGGAGAGTAGGGGTCTGCCGCCAGCTCGTTGAAGTTCTCGGAGTAGGTGGAAATGTCGTAGGTGGGATAGCTCGCACAGGCGAGGACCTCGCCGGTGTGCACGTCGATGACCACCGCGGCGCCGCCCTTGGCGTCCTCGCCCTCGTGCTTGCCGTTGACGCCGGTCTCCCGCAGGTTCAGGATCGTGGCCTCGAGGGCCTTCTCGGTGGACATCTGCAGGTCGATATCCAGCGTCAGTTCGACGTTGTTGCCGGCCACCGGAGCCTTGACATAGGTCTGGTTGAGCACGTTGCCGTCGCGGTCGACCGTGGTGCGAAGCAGACCGTCGGTGCCGTGCAGCTCCTTTTCAAAGACCTTTTCCAGGCCGTCCTTGCCCACGTAGGCGTCCATGGCGTAGCCCTGATCCTTGAGCTCCTCGTACTCGTCCGGGTCCATCGGGCCGATGCGGCCGAGGATGTGGGCGGCGTACTGCGTGCTGTATTCGCGCACGGTGCTCGACATCACGCTCATGCCGGGCGTGGAGAGCTCCATGAGCTCAGCCAGCTGCGTGGCGTCCACGTCCTCCATCAGCGTGTAGGTGGCAAGCGCCGTGTAGTAGCGCAGATCGAGCTCGTAGCGGATGCCGATGACCCCGCGGACCTCCTCGTCGGTCCAGTCGTTGGGGATGTGGAAGCGGGCGCGCATGAGCTTGAACAGCTGCGGCGCGGCGATGTCCGGGTCCCAGTCGTAGTGGCTGAGGAACTCGCTGAAATAATAGCTCCACCGGCCCACGGAGGCGGCCTCGGTGTAGGCGTAGGGCTTGGTCTTCGTGATGGGCAGATGGTCTGTGAACTCCACGCCCAGCTCGTTGCCGAGCGCCACGAGCTGCCGCAGCGACTCGTTGGGGTCCGGCGCATTGAAGAGCGCGTAGTTGGTGATGATGAGGTCGTAGCTGGCCCGGTTGGAGACCAGCACGTTGCCGTTGCGGTCGAGGATCTCGCCGCGGGCGGCTCTGACGCGGGTGTCGTAGGTGAAGGTGCCGGAGCCCGAGGTGGTCTGCTCGTTGTTGACCACCTGCAGGCTGTAGAGCCTGACCGTGAAGAAGGTCAGCGCCCCGACAAACAGCAGCAGAAACAGCGTCAGCCGCAGTCTTGTGTTATACGCCATGGTCGCCTCCGATCCGGGAAATGGCTTTGACCAGAAGATAGGTCAGCGGAAAAAAGAGCATCGACAGCGCGGCGCTTGGCAGCAGCACGGTGAGCCAGCTCCGTGGCTGCACGAGCCCGAGCAGCAGCTTGTAGGCAAAGATGAGGCTGCTGTTGATGAGCAACGTCGCAAAGCAGCAGACCGCTGCGGAGATGATGCGGTCAGCCAGTACGGTCTGGCAGAGAAAAGCAGACAGCACCGCGCACACCGTGACGACGAGCAGCGACACGTTGCCCATATCCACGCCCGAGAGAGCATAGAAGGTGGAGCCCAGCAGCACGAACAGACCGCCCTTTTCCGGCCCCTCGCGCAGGCAGATGCACACCAGCAGGATGGGCACGACGTTGAATTTCAGCCCGAACGGCCGCAGCCGGGACAAAATGGCCGACTGCGTCACGACCGTGAGCAGAAACACCAGCACATAGACCGACCACTTGAGTATGCCGAACCACTGCCGCCGGGTCAGATGGAAATGCTGAAACATCGCAGCCCCTCCTTTCGCAGAAAATGAATCGCGCGCCGCGCTATTGATTCTCGTAGTTGGTGATGATAAACACCTGCTCGATGTCGTCGAAGTCGGCGGCGGGCTGCAGGATCGCGTACTTGGCAACGCCGGTCTCGTCGATGTCGGCGTCCACGATATAGCCGATGATGAGCCGGCGCGGGTAGACCGTCGAGCCGGTGGTCAGCACCTGGTCGTTGTTTCGCAGCACCGAGTCGGTCGGCAGGTAGCTCATGCGGAGCAGGCCCTCCTGCCCGGTGGCGTATGCGCCCTCGACGATGCCGTTGTAGCCCGTGGAGGCGACGGTGGCGCTGATCTCGGAGGCCGAGTCCAGCACGGTCGTGACTGTGGCCCAGTTCGGGCCGACGTCCGTCACAAGGCCCACCACCTGGCCATACTCGGTGATGGCGACCAGGCCTACCTCGATGCCGGAGTTGGTGCCCTTGCCGATCGTGAAGGTGCTCTTCCAGTTGCTCTCCTCCCAGGCCACGATATAGGCCGAGACCAGCTCGTAGTCCTCGTGCTCCTTGGTCAGATTCAGCAGCTGGCGCAAGCGCTCGTTTTCGCGCTGCAGCTCGTCGGCGGTGCGGATCTCGTCCTCCATCTGCATCACGCGGGCGCGCAGGGCCTCGTTGTCGGCCTCCAGCGCCTCGTACTGGAAGATATAATTATAGTAGCGCTCGGCCTGCCGCACGATCGCGTTGGCCGCGGCGCGGAAGGGGGAGAGGATCGTCTGCACGACGTTTTCTCCCGGCGGCGTCGCCAGCGTCAGCGCGCCGACGATCGTGACCACCGCCGCCAGCACCAGCGCCAGGGCCAGGATCGCCTTTGTCTTTGCAGTCAGTTTCTTTTTCAAGGATTTCGGTCCTCCTCCAGAATGGAAATGCCGTAATCGCGGAGCATCCCGGTCAGCATACAGACCGGCAGCCCCATCACATTGAAGTAGTCGCCCTCGATCCCCGTCACAAAGACGGAGGCCCGGCCCTGGATGCCGTAGGCGCCGGCCTTGTCCATGGGCTCGCCGCTTGCCACATAGGCGCGGATCTCGCGCTCGGACAGAGGCCGGAAATGGACCTGCGTGGCCTCGACACGGGTGGTGCTGCGGCCGTGGCAGCAGACCGTGACCGCGGTGTAGACCGTGTGCGCCTTGCCCGAAAGCCTTTCCAGCATCCGGTAGGCGTCGGATGCATCCTTCGGCTTTCCCATGATCTCGCCGCCGAGCACCACGATGGTGTCGGCGCAGACCACCAGATCCTCCGGCGCTACCTGCGGCAGCACGGCAGCTGCCTTTTTTTCGCTCACGCGGGCGACCTCGCCCGCCGGTGGCAGGGCCGGGTCCATGCGCTCGTCCACGTCCTCGGTCATGATCGTAAAATCCAGCCCCAGCAGCCGCAGCAGCTCCTGCCGGCGGGGCGATTTGGAAGCAAGAATGATTGCCATGCTCTGTCCTTCTCTGCCCGCCCAACGCGGTCCTTCCGCGGGGCGGCAGTCAAGTTTCCTGTGAAGTCTATCTATTATAGCACAATGCTCTGAAAAACGCCACACTTTTTTCACAAACCGGCACAGGAAAAGAAAAAGCCCCGGCAATCAGCCGCCAGCCGTTGCAATCCGGACGGATTTGGAGTATAATAAACGCGGAAAATAACCTGCATGGAGGCGTTTATGAAATATCGGCTGAACACGACGAACTACCATGACTTTTCGGTCTGCGAGATCGGCAGGCTGCCGGCGCGAAGCTACTTCATTCCCTATCCCGACCGGGCCTCTGCCGACGCAGTCGCCCCAAAGGAAAAGCGCTACCGCTCGGAGAAGGTCCTGTGCCTGAACGGAGAATGGGATTTTAAGTTCTACCCCCGGCCCCTGGAGCTTCCCACGGTGTTTGACACCGAGCGCGTGCGCTTTGACAAGCTGGATGTGCCCTCGTGCTGGCAGTATCGCGGCTACGACCGGCCCTTCTACCTCAACGTGCGCTACCAGTTCCCCTACAAGCCGCCCCAGATCCCCACGACCGAGCCGGTGGGCCGGATCTTCGACTGGATCGGCGGCGACCACGGCGTGGGCCCGAACCTGGTCAAGCCGGAAAACGAATACAATTTCGTCGGCGTCTACCGTAAAAAGCTGGAGATCGCCGACGAGACCAAGCACTTTGTCATCTCATTTCTGGGTGTGGCCAGCTGCCTGGACCTGTACTGCAACGGCGAGCACGTGGGCTACTCCGAGGGCGCGCACAACACCGCGGAGTTTGAGCTCACCGGCCGTCTGCACAAGGGCGAAAACGAGCTTCTGTGCGTCGTGCGCCGCTGGTGCAACGGGACCTATCTCGAGTGCCAGGACATGTTCCGCAGCAACGGCATCTTCCGGGACGTGCTGCTGCGCGTGAGCGGGGAGACGGACCTCTGGGATGTCGACGCGGTGAGCGAGAAGGTCGACGGCCATTACCGCTTGAGCTTGCGCGCCGAATGCCTTGCCGAGACCAAGGTGCGCTTCACGGTCTGCGGAAATGGTTTACATAAAACCGAAACCGTTCCCACTGCAGACGGCAAGGCCGAATGCTGCTTCGAGCTGCCGGAGGTCGTCGAGTGGAATGCCGAGTACCCCACGCTCTACCAGCTCTACTTTGAGACGCCCGGCTGCTGCGTGAAGGAGGAGCTCGGCTTCCGCACGGTGGAGATCCGCGGCGACGTGTTCCTCCTCAACGGCAGAAGGCTCAAGCTCCACGGCGTCAACCACCACGACACCCACCCGAAGAACGGCTATTGCCTGACCCCGGACGAGATCGAGCGGGACCTGCTTTTGTGCAAGGAATATAACATCGACACGATCCGCACCTCCCACTATCCCCCGGACCCGCTGCTTTTAGAGCTGGCCGACCGGCTGGGACTGTACATCATCGATGAAAACGACCTCGAGACCCACGGCGTCTGGGCGCACGTGCTGCCGCCCAGCTACGACCGCATCTCCCACGACCCGAAGTGGAAAAACCGCTACCTCGACCGCATCATGCGCCTGTACGGCAGAGACAAGCTCCACGCCAACACCAGCATCATCATGTGGTCTCTGGGCAACGAGGCCGGCGGTTACCATAACACCGACGCCATGTACGACTGGCTCAAGGCGCACTCGAAGCTGCCCGTGCACTACGAGAGCGTCATCCACGACAAGCGCGTGTGCTACGACGTGGGCAGCGAGATGTACCCGCCGGTGGAGAAGGTCCGCCTGGTGGGCCAGCACAAGCGCAAGGAAGCGCAGCTCAACGACCGGCCGTATTTCCTCTGCGAATACGCGCACGCCATGGGCGTGGGCCCGGGCAACACCGAGGCCTACTGGCGCGAAATTTACCGCTATGACAATCTGATGGGCGGCTGCGTGTGGGAGATGGTGGACCACGCCGTGCTCCACGAGGACGGCAGCTACACCTACGGCGGCGATCACGGCGAATGGAGCCACGACGGCAACTTCTGCGTCGACGGCCTGTTCTACCCCGACCGCAGCCCCTCCACCGGTGCGAAGCTGATCCGCTTTATCTACCGGCCGATCCGGGCGCGCTACCTGGGCGGCAAGGAGCTGGAGCTCTTCAACACCACGGCCTTCTCCGCCGGCAGCCGCTTCGACCTCACGCTCATCTCCGACGATGGCACCGAGCAGACCGTGGCTGTGGCGGCCGAGCCCCTGCAGACCTGCCGGGTCTGCCTGCCCCGCAAGCCCGAGGGCTCGCTGATCGCCCGCTGCACCGACCGGGTCACCGGCCGCGTGGTGTCCGAGGAGCAGGTGATCCTCGTGCCGCAGCTTGCCCAGGTCCCGGAAAAGACCGGCCTTCCCGCGGGCTTCCGCCTGCGCGACGGACAGATCGAATGGAAGCTGCCGGGCGGCAGCGTGCTGCGCATGGCCGACCCGCCGACGCTTTTGTGCCGCGTGGGCACCGACAACGACACCGAGCTCTACCGCGACTCCATGCTGCCCTACTACGAGCAGAGCCAGAAGCTGCTCTCGGTCACGCCGATCGCGCATGGCTTTGAAGCGAAGACCCGCCTGAAGAACAAAAAGGCCGCGTTCGAGCTGACCGAGACCTACGAGGGGACCGGCGACGGCGTGCTGGTGACCTGCCGGCTGCACTGCGTGTCGGGCGGCGGCGATCTGCCGCGCTTCGGCAAGTGCTTCCGCCTGAGCGAGCGCTTCGACGCGGTCGAGTACACCGGCCGGACCGGCGAGAGCTACTGCGACATGAAGGAGCAGTTCCCGGTGCAGAAGGTCAGCTGCAAGGTTGCGGACATGACCGAGCCGAACATCCGCCCGCAGGAGAGCGGCAACCGCTGCGACTGCACCGAGGCCGTCCTCTCCGACGGCAAGACCCGCATCCGCTTCCGCGCGGTGGGCGCGCCATTCGAGCTGGGCGTCAAGCCCTATTCCGACTTCGAGCTGCGGCAGATGCGCCACCGCGAGGACGAAAAACGCAGCGGCACCTATGTGGCGATCCAGGCCTTCCAGCAGGGCATCGGCACGGCCTCCTGCGGCCCCGGCATCGCCCCGGAGTTCCGGTTTGATGCGAAAATGGACCACATCTTGTGTTTTATGTTAACGGTTGAACCGAATATATAGGCAGATTCACCAGATTTTCAAAAATTTTTTGGCTAGGATTTTCCGCAATTCGCCGTTGCCTTTTTCCCCTCGATGGGCTATAATACATAGAGTTCATCGAGGGGGAATACAAATGGCAATCGACGTTGCAACCGATTTGCGTCAGCCCAGCGCGCAGCAGCGCGAGTGGGAGCGGATGACCCGCCAGCAGAAGCTGCGCGCGATGTATCAGCGTGAACTGGAGATGCTCGAGACCCTCCGGGTCCGGAACGCGATCTCGCAGGCGCAGTACGAAATCGGCCTCCAAAGACTCCACGAGCACATGCCCCAGCCCGTCCACTGACGGCGTTTTTCCGGACGACATTTCTCCGGACGACGATTTTCAGGGCGGCGTTCCGAATATAAAAAGGGCAAAGCATCAACGCAGCTGCCTCCGGCAGGCGCGTTGGTGCTTTGCCCTTTTTTTTGAGTGGTTAGTGGTCAGTGAGGAACGAGGAGGGAATGGAACATCTTTCCACTTTCCACTTTCAACTGTCCACTGACTCCTGGCCCCTGACCCCTGACCCCTAACTCCTCGCTGCACTCCTGCGTTTACGGAAGATGACCGGCTCAAAGTGGCTTTCGATGCTGTGCAGCAGGCGGATGGCGTCGTGCTCGGTGCGGTAGCCGGTTTTGAGCGTCATGTTCAGCGGCTTGAGCTGGGGGTCCTGCTGGCGCAGCAGCTTCATGAGCTCGGCCTTTGCCGTCTCGGGGTTCGAGCCTTCGGCGTAGATATAGATGCCGCTCAGCCCCTCGGCGCCGGCCTGGGGTTTGGTCACGATGCGGTATTTCTGCGTCGGCAGCACGCTGCGCACGTCCTCCTCAAGCTCCTGCACCTCGGCGGTCTGCGCGATGATCTTGAAATAGACGATCTCCGCCGCCTCGTAGATCTCGCCCTCGAGATAGTTGCGGTAGGGCGAGCGCTTCATGCGGTCGATGAGCAGATTTTCCTCCGGGCGGTAGCGTCCGCGGTGGAAAATGCAGGTCTTGTCACGGTGGATGGTGTAGATAAAGTAGCTCAGCCCCAGGGTGTCGAGCTGGTTGCGCACCCGGGCGGAGTCGGCCTTGGCGATGGTGTTCTCCTTCAAAAAGCAGTTCTTGTTTTCGTCAAAAATCGCGGCGCCGTCCATGACGATCAGCGGCACGTTCATCTTGACCGCGTTCATCTGCTGGGTGAAGAAGGCGGGCGCGTGCTCGCTGACCAGGCAGATCTTTGCCCCGTCCTCATACAACCGGTTGAGCCGGAAGAGCACCGTGGGCGTAATCTGCGAGAAGCGGTCGGGCACAAGGTCCCGCGTGCGCACAAAGTAAACCGTGTCCGGCTGCTTTCTGCGCGGCAGGCGGAAGGTGTTGACCGCGATCGCGATCAGCGTGCCGAGAAAGACGTCCGCGATGCGCAGGCCGGCCCGCTGCAGCGGCGCGTCCACCTCCGGAAAGGCGATGACGATGCACAAAAAGACGATGGCGGCCTGGCTGGCAGCCTCGGTCCGGTGCAGCAGATTCGCGCTGTAGAGCGAGAGCATCACACCGATGGCCATGCACAGATGCGGCAGCGGCAGCCACTGGCCGATGGCCGGCACCGAATAGAGCAGCACCAGCGTCAGAAGCCCCCAGAACGAGCCGATCAGCGTGCCGATCGTGCGGGTGATGGCATACTGCTTGGTGCGGCTGACGAAGGGCTGCATGCAGATGATCGCGGTGATGGCAGCCTCGGTGGGGATCGTGCTGCCGCGGTAGCCCAGCAGCAGATAGGCCAGCAGACACAAAAACACCGCCACGGTCGTCTTCATGATCCGCTGGCCGATGTAGGGAATATTCCATTGTCGAAGATCGAGTTTGTGTTTCATAGCATCCGTCTCCTGTGCGGATCGTACCATGTTTCGGCCCGCCTGTCAAGCCTCGCAATCCGGGCGGGAAAAGACAATTCCGGCGGGCAGAATGCGCCGCCGGAATTGTTTTTTATGGTTCAGCTCAGATAGCCGTCTCTGGCCTTGACGCCGAAGCGGGCCTCAAGCTGGTGCATGGCCTCGTCGGAGATCGTATTGACCAGCGGCAGGTGGGCGATCTTCATGTAGATCTCGGCGGCCTTCTCGGCGGTCTCAATGAGGCCGAAGGTCTCGTCAAGATCCTTGCCCGCGCCGTAGATGCCGTGCTGGGACCAGACGACCAGGCGGGCGGTCTCCATCTTCTTTGCAGTGGCCTCGCCGATCTCGTTGGTGCCGCAGAGCATCCAGGGCAGCACGTTCACGCCGTCGGGGAAGACCACGATGCACTCGGTGCACATCTGCCACAGCGTGCGGGTGAACTTGATCTCGTCCAGGTCATGCACATAGGTCATGGCCAGCAGGTTGGCGGGGTGGCAGTGCATCACGATGCGGTTTTCGGGGTCGACCTTCAGGCGGGCCACGTGGCTCATCATGTGGGCCGGGAACTCGGAGGTGAACTTGCCGCCGTCGGTGTAGCCCCAGAGCAGCTCCGCGGTGCGGCCGCCGTCGATCAGACGGACGATGCCCAGGTTGGCAGCCGGGTCATACTGCACGTTCTTGAAATACTTGCCGGTGCCGGTGACGAGGAAGTATTTGCCCTCCAGCTCGGGGGCCTCGAAGCCGGTGGGGATGGTGCGGATGACGGCCTTGAGATCCAGATAATCGGCCAGCGCGGCCTCGTCCAGCAGCACGGACACGTTGCCGCCGTTGCGCTCATCCCAGCCGTGGGCGTACATGTTGGTGAGGGTGCGGACGAGCTCAATGACATAAGGGGCAGTTAAAATGTCTTTCATGGTTGTTCCTCCAAATCGTAGGGGGCGGCGTCCTCGACGCCCCGCAGGTCTTTGTATGTGGAAAGGTTCGGGGCGTCGAGGACGCCGCCCCCTACGGATTATTTCGTTATCTCGTAATGATATCGACCGGCACGTTGAAGATCTTGGAGACCTTCAGGATCGTGTCGATCCAGCGGCCGGAGGCCGCCGCCATGTGGTGGGTGGGGCCGGCCTCGCTCCATCTGTCGCAGAACTCTCTGGCGCTGCAGGCAAAGCGGGTGCGCATGTTGGTGTCGCCGAAGGTGAAGATGGGGCCTTCCTCGTTCACGCCCTCGGCCACAACGAACTTGAAGCGGCCGTCGCGGTCCTGGGTGATGCCGAGGTAGGTCACGGGGCCGGGCGCGGGGTAGAACTGGGTCAGATAGCCGCCGCCGGTCTTGCCGTGGAAGACGGGCACGATCTTCATCGTGGGCTTCTTGGCCTTGGAAATATCGGCGTCGCCGGAGCCGGAGTGGCCGATGATGCAGATGTCCTCGTCGAAGTCGATGGAGTACATTTCAGAGAGCTGGCCCATGCCGGAGATCGTCTTGAGGATGCTCATCGCCATCGCGACCTTGATGTCGCCCTCGACCGCGCAGGCGGTGCCCTGCTTGATGAGCATCGAGAAGGCGGGGATCAGCATGGAGTCGAGCTTGCCGGCCACGCCCTGGGCAAAGCCGTCGTAGTGGGAGGCCACGAAGCCCAGCTTCTCGTCTCTGACCCACTGCTCGAAGGCCACGACATATTTCGCCATATCCCACACGGTCTCGACCGTTGCGCCGCCCTCAATCTCGAAGGTGTCCAGGATATCCTCGGCCTTGGCGCGGATGGCGGATTCGTCCGTGATGTCGTCGGCGATGGCCCACATCTTTTCCCAGTCGAACTGCTTGGTGTAGAGCCACATTCTGTGGTAGAGGTTGGTCTCGTCGATGTACAGGTCCATCATGCCGGGGTAGGGCCGGCCGATCTGGGCCAGATTCGTGTCGCGGAAACGCCTGCGCACCTGCGCGGCGCGGCACCAGTCGGCGATCTCGGCGTCCACATGGGGATCGCCGCCCTCGACCACGCCGGTGAGGACCGCGTGACGCTTGCCGGCACGCTCGAGGTCTGCCACCATCTCGCCCACCGCGCCGCAGGCGTAGAGCTCGCCCAGCCACGTGGCGGTGTCGGTGTTGGCGTAATCCGGGGCCTTTTTCTTCTGGAGGTTCACCAGCAGCACCGGCACATCCAGATCCCGCACCGCGGGCAGCATGTTGTAGGAGGTCGCGTAGGTCAGAAGCTGGAGGATTACAAGGTCGACGTCGGCGGCGCGGAACTTGTCGCCGGCCTCCATGGCCTTTTCCTTCGTGGTGACGATGCCGCCGTCGATCAGCTCGACAGAGGCGGGGATGCGGGTCTTGAAGTCTGCGTACTGGGCCTCGAACTCAGGCACCAGGGACGGGAACTGGGGCAGATATGCCCCCAGAGCGATGGCGAATACGCCGACGCGGGCAGTGGTGTTGACTAACATGTTTTCCCTCCGTTGATTGTGTAGGGGGCGGCGTCCTCGACGCCCCGCGATTGTCAGAAGACTGGAATATTCGGGGCGTCGAGGACGCCGCCCCCTACAGAATTATGCGTTCATTTGAATTTTCAGATTGCCCAAGGCCGTGGCCTCGACGGGCAGGGCGATGACTTGCTTTGCGGTGAAATGCGCGGTGAGGTCGTTCAAAAACTGGTTTTTCGCGCCGCCGCCGACGATGACAAGACGGTCGAATTTTCTGCCGGTGTTGCGCTCAAGCTCGTCGAGCGCGTTCTTGTAGCTGAGCGCCAGGCTGCGGTAGGCGCAGCGGAAATAGTCGCCCATGGTCTCGGGCTGCTGCTCCAGCGCCTCGTCGAAGGCGTCCTTCATGCGCTCGGGCGCCAGGAAGCTCTCGCCGTCGGCATTGACCAGGCCGTCGAAGCGGCTTTGCTTGGCCAGCGCCACGATCTCGGGGAAGGGCTTGCCCGGACAGAGCTCGTCGCGCAGGCGGTTGACCAGCCACATGCCCATGATGTTCTTCTGGTAGCGGTTGTAGCCAACGCCGCCCTCATTGGACCAGTTGCCGGCCTGGCTGCGCTCATCGGTGAGCGCCACCGGCGTGCGCAGACCCAGCAGCGACCAGGTGCCGGAGGAGATGTAGGGAACAGCCTGCAGGGACGCGCCTTGCATGGGCTTGTCTGCTGCAAAATCAATGCCCTCGACCGCCGAGGCGGTGTCGTGGGTGGGGCAGAGCAGCACGCGGATGCCCTTGTAGCTGCCGATCTCGGTGCCCGGCTGCTGCAGCGCGGGGAAGAGCTGCGCCGGCAGACCCAGGCGGGAGATGATCTCGCGGTCATACTCGTAGGTGCGGGCGTTGACGAGCCCGGTCGTGGTGGCGTTGGTGTACTCCTTGGACTTCACGCCGGTGAGCCGGTACATGAGATACTCCGGCACCATCAGGAAGTCCGTCGCGCCCTCGAGCCGGCCCGTCGCCAGATCGGCGCAGAGCTGGTAGACCGTGTTGAAGGGCTGGAACTGGCAGCCGGTGTGCGCGTAGAGCTCGAAAAACGGCATCTTCCGGTGCACCGCCGGGATCACTTCCTCGGTGCGCCCGTCGCGGTAGGCATAGCAGGGCAGGACGGCCTCGTCGCCGCGCAGCAGCACGTAGTCGCAGCCCCAGGTGTCGATGGACAGGCTCTCGATCTGCGGGAATTGTTCGAGCGCCGCGTCGATGCCGGCCTTCACGTGGGAAAGCAGCGCCTCGATGTCCCAGATCAGGTGCCCGTCCTGCGACTGCACCCCGTTGGGGAAGCGGTAGAGCTCTTCGGTTTTGAGCGCGCCATCCTCCGTCCAGCCCACGATGTGCCGGCCCGAGGATGCGCCGATGTCGATTGCAAGGTAATATTTCATAAAAAACGCCCCCTGTTTCTGAAGCTATCATACCAGAAGCAGGGGGCGGATGCAATATCGTTTTTTGCGCAAAAAAGTGTCCTTATTTGCAGTCCCGGAAATGCTTCGGCGACTGCCCGAACACCGAGGCGAACAGGCGATGGAAATAGCTCACGTTCTCATAACCGACGAGCCTTGCGATCTCGTCCACCCGGCGGTCGGTGTTGCGCAGCAGCCATGCCGCCTGGGACATGCGCTTTTCCTGCACGAGCTCGGTGTAGGTCTTGCCGGTCTTCTGCCGGATCAGCCGCGACAGGGCCGGCAGAGTGTAGTGGGTTTGGTCTGCGACCTGCTGCAGCGAGCCGTCAGAATAGTGCTCCTCGATGTAGCGCAGCACCGTGATGAGCAGCGTCTGCTCCCGGGAGGAAAACTGCAGCGTCTCGGTGTGGTTGAGCAGCTCCGCAAACAGCAGGCCCACGGTCAGCTGATGGATGCCGCGCTTGTTGGGCGTGTCGCGCATCAGGGTCCAGAGCAGGTTCTCCACCAGGTTCTGGATCGGCAGGATTTCCGCGGCGCGGAAGAGCAGCCAACCGGTCTCCGCCTCGCCGGTCAGGCATGAGAGGATGAAGCGGTGCAGGGGCGTCTGCTGCTCGCCCAGATAGGGCAGGACGCTCGAAAAAAACGAGGGCCGGACGATGAAGTTGACCGCCAGATCTTCCGTGCCGGCGGGCTCGATGGCCTGCGTGGCGTTCTGACCGAGCATGAGGATCTCACCGGCGCGCAGCACGATGCGCTCGCCGTTGACGGTGTGGGTGGTGCTGCCCTGGCACATGTAGACCAGCTCCACATAGTCGTGCGTGTGGGTCGGGAAGGCCACAAAGCGGGTGTGCGGCCGGATCGTGATCTGCTTGCCCGGGTCGAGCAGCTTGTCGCCGGTGACGACGTCGCGGCTGCCGTCCATGTAGATCGAGCGGTCGACCCGCCGCGTGCCGGATAAAATGGCCTGCTCCTCGGGCGTGATCTCAGCCAGGCGATTGAGGATGCTGCTGTCCATGAACTGTCCTCCCTTGCAGTGTGCTTTCTGCCATTGTAGCACAAAAAACACCCGAGGTAAAGCGAAAAACGCCCGATTCGTCGGAATCGGGCGTTTTTGCGCTTATTCAGAATGCGAAATAGCGGGCGGCGTTGTCGTGGCAGATGCCGCGCACGATCGTGGTCAGGGCGGCCATGTCGGCGGGATATTCGCCGTTTTCCACCCAGGTGCCGAGCAGGTTGCAGAGGATGCGGCGGAAATATTCGTGCCGGGCGTAGCTGAGGAAGGAGCGGGAGTCGGTCAGCATGCCGACGAAGGTCGCCAGGTGGCCGAGGCTTGCCAGCGCGGTGAGCTGGGCCTCCATGCCGGGCCGGTGGTCGTTGAACCACCAGGCGCTGCCGAGCTGCAGCTTGCCGGGGATGCCGCCCTGCTGGAAGCAGCCCATGACCGTGCCCAGCGCCGCGTTGTCGTTGGGGTTCAGGGAGTAGAGGATGGTCCGGGGCAGCTGATCGGTTTCGTCGAGCGCGTTGAGGAAGCAGGCCAGATCCTGGATCGAGGCCGCGTCGCCGATGGAGTCGATGCCGGCGTCCGGGCCCAGGGCGCGGAAGACGCGCTTGGAATTGTCGCGGATGACGCCGAAGTGCAGCTGCATGACCCAGCCTTTCTCGGCGTAGATGCGGCCGAGGAACACGAGCAGCGCGGTTTTGAACTGCGCGAGCTCGAGTACGGACAGGGCCTCGCCTGCCAGGCGCTTTTGGAAGATGGCCTCCACGGTGTCGGCGTCTGCCTCAGCGTAGGGCACCGCCGCCAGGCCGTGGTCCGACACGCGGCAGCCCAGGCGGTCAAAGAAGTCCGCCCGCTGTGCCAGGGCCTTGCAGAGAGAGGCGAAGGAGTCGATCTTGCAGCCGGCTGCAGCGCCGAGCGTTTCCAGATAGGCGGCATAGTCCGCCTTTTCAAGGCAGATCGCCTTGTCCGGGCGGAAGCTCGGCCGCACCTTGACGGAAAAGCCTTCCGCATTGTCATTCTGAGGCGCTTGCGCCGAAGAATCTGTCCCAGACTCAGCATGAGATTCTTCGCTTTGCTCAGAATGACAGACTCGGGCGAGCTTCTCGTGCCATTCCAGCGAATCCGCCGGGTCGTCGGTCGTGCAGATGACCTCGACGTTCGAGCGCTGAATCAGGCTCCGGGCGGAGAACTCGGGCCGGGCCAGCTTCACGTTGCACAGCTGCCAGACGGCCTCGGCGGTCTCGCCGTTCAGCGTGCCCTCAAAGCCGAAATAGTTGCGCAGCTCCAGGTGGCTCCAGTGATACAGGGGGTTGCCGATCGCCAGCGCCAGGGTCTCGGCCCAGGCCTGGAACTTCTCGCGGTCGGAGCTATCGCCGGTGATCCTGCGCTCATCGACGCCGAAGCTCCGCATGAGCCGCCACTTGTAGTGGTCGCCGCCCAGCCAGACCTGCGTGATGTTCTCAAAGCGCCGGTCCTCATAAATCTCCTGCGCGCTCAGGTGGCAGTGGTAGTCAATGATGGGGCAGCCGGCTGCGGCCTCGTGGTACAGCCGCTGCGCCGTGCTGCTTTGCAGCAAAAAATCTCGATCCATAAACGCCTTCATAGGAACCCTCCGTTTTTTCTTTGAGCATACCGTAAAAAAGTCAGAAAAAGAATTGCTTTGATTGTTGCATAGTTTGCAAAAGTTGTTATAATAGTGGGTAGTTGTTAGTGGTTAGTGGTTAGTTTTATAAGGAGGGGCGTATGTCGAAACGACGGTCTTCTGTGTTCAATCCGAGGCAGTACATGCTCTCGAAGGATTATGAGATCTACTATTACAGCGATCTGCATTTTCGCAGCGTGGGCAGCCACGCGCACGATTATTATGAGTTCTATTTCTTTGTCGAGGGCGCGGTCTGCATGGAGATCGGGCGCGAGCGCTATGTTCTGCAGCAGGGCGACGTGATCGTGGTCCCGCCGGGCGTGCAGCACCGGGCGCTGATCCAGGATGAGACCGTGCCCTACCGGCGCTTTGTGCTCTGGCTCGGCCGGGACTACTGCCGGGCGTTGACCGCCCAATCTGCGGACTACAGCGCGCTGCTTGCGCTGGCAGAGCGCGGCGCCTACCGCCACCACTTTGACCTTCTAAGCTTCAACGCGCTGCGCGGCTCGCTCTTTGCCCTGCTCGACGAGCTGCACACCGAGCGCTACGGCAAGCAGACCCAAATTGGCCTCTACATCTGCCAGCTGCTTTTGCAGCTCAACCGCCTCGTGCACGAGCAGGCCCAGACCGGCGCCCGGCAGGAGAGCGTCTCGAAATACGAGGCCATCACGGCCTTCATCGACACCCACCTTGAGGAGCCGCTCTCGCTTGAGCGCATCGCCGGGGAATTTTACCTCAGCAAATACTACGTGGCGCACCTGTTCCAGGAGAGCGTCGGCCTTTCGGTGCACCAGTACATCACCAAAAAGCGCCTGGCCGCCTGCGCCGCGGCGATCCGCTCGGGCGCGAAGATCACCGAGCTGTATCTTCGCTACGGCTTCGGCGACTATTCCAGCTTCTACCGCGCCTTCCAGAAAGAATTCGGCCTGTCTCCCTCGGCCTACCAGGAGCTCCACAGAGGCCCGGCGGACGCGTGAGGGAGGCCCTACATCAAAAGTGAAAACGGTGTACGGCCAGGTGCTCCACCAGGGTGTAGAGCAGCGGACGAAGGGGAAGATCCAGCTGTCCGATCCAGGCGGTGAAGGCAGCGCCGAAGCCCTGCTTGTACCGGTGCAACCCATAGTGGGGATTGGATTCCTCCGGCGGCCCCTCAACGCCGCGAAAATCGAAGCGCTCGCAGCCCAGGGCGATGGCCTCATTCTGCATTTCCCACTGCAGCAGCTCGTTTGCGTGGAGCTTGTCCCCGGCCTCCTCGGAGCAGCCGTAGCAAAACGAGCAGGTTCGCGCGTAGATCACGGAGATCGCTGCGGCAACCGGTCTGCCGCTCAGCTCTGCAAGATACAGCCTTGCGTGAGCGCCAAGCCCATCCAGCAGCGCCTGAAAATAGGATCGCGGGCGGGGCGTGAACCCGTTTTTTGCGCCTGTTTTTGCCATCATGCGGCAGAATGCCGGAAGATCGTCCCGATCGCCGCGCCGTACTGTCAGCGGGCCGCGCAGCGCCTTGCGGATGTTGCTCCTGGTGGAGCGGCGATAACCCGCCTGCAGACTTTGCGCGTCCTTGCCGCGCAGATCGCTGAGATAGCACAGACGCGGCTGAAACAGGGAAAAATCCTGCGCCTGATTGATGTGAAAGCCCATCTTGGCGGCAAGCGCTGCAAAGCCGGTGTCGGTTTCCGAAATCTCCGGGTCGATGCGCAGAAGATAGGCGCCGTGCGCCCTGGCATATCCGGCGGCGGCCTCCACCAGGGCGCGAAAGGACGCGGCGTCATCGCAGATCGGCCCGCGCGGGGCATAGAAAAAGCAGCAGCCGGGCAGATGCCGCAGATCGTGCCGCAGCAGCGCGAGGCTGCCGCGGATCTCGCCGGTGCGCTCGTCCTGCAGCAGAAACGCGGTCCAGGGCCAGCCTTGCTTGACGCGGCCCCAGAGAGAGCTCTGCATGAAATGTCCGCGCGGGTGCGCCTGCACAAAGGCGTCGAGCGCCTGTGCCTGTTCGAGACGGATTTGTTCGATCATGGTCTTGTCCTCCTTTGTTGGAACAAGACTATCGGGAACCGGCATCCGTCTGTGGACGAAGCGGGATCAAAACAGCATCTGAACAGACAATTTTTGCCATCCCGGGGAGGGCAGGCGATTTCTCAGGCGCGATCCACCAGCAGCTGCTTCAGAGCGGTGAAAATTTGTTCCTGGCTGACGGCGCCGACGGTGTTTTTCACCGAGCCGTTGTTCTGCCAGCGGGGCAGGGCGGCACGCAGCTCAGCCTCGGTCGCGCAGGCGTTCATGGGCGGCAGGCACGCACGGACCAGCTGGCGCAGCTCGTCCGCCGAGACCCCGGCGGCGCGGTAAAAGTCTTCGGCCAGCGCCGGCGCGCTTTGCGCCACATGGTCCAGCAGATCCGGCAGGAAGACCGCGCAGGCAAAGCCGTGGGGGATGCCCCAGCGCTCGGTCAGATAATAGCCCACGTTGTGCGGGAAGACCGTGCCGGTGCGGTTGATGGCGAGACCGCCCAGGATGGACGCGGCATAGAGCTGCGCGCGCGTCTGCGCATCCGGCGCGGTGTCAGCCCCGGCAGCGGCGCTGAGCGCCGGGACCGCCAGACGCACGCCCTCGGCGGCAAACAGGCGGGAGAGCCGGTCGGCCTTTTTGCTGAAGGCGCTCTCCACGCAGTGGGCGACGGCGTCGATGCCGGTCGAGAGCGTCACATCCTGGGGCAGGGTCATGGTGTAGCGGGCATCGCCTAGCGCGAGGGCGGCATAGAGCCGGTCGTCGTGGATGCTGTGCTTTCTGCCGGCGCCGTCGGTGAGCACGGCGACCGAGGTGACCTCGCTGCCGGTGCCGGCGGTGGTGCCCACCAGGACGATGGGCAGCGGCGGCCGCGGCCAGTCGGCGGAATAAAACTCCGCCTCCGTCATCTCCAGGTTGGCGGCGAAGACCGCCACGGCTTTGGCCGCGTCCAGGGGCGAGCCGCCGCCGACGCCGACCACAAATTGGGCCCGGAAGGCCGCTGCCGCCTGCCCGCCGGCCTGGCAGAGCGAGACGGCGGGGTTCGGCGTGATCCGGTCAAATATCTCATAGGTGACGCCCTCAGCCTCGAGCGCGGCGGTCAGATCGGCCAGCGCGCCGGAGCGCCTGGCCCCGCTGCCGCCGGTCACGATCAGGCAGCGGCTGCCGAATGCGGCGAGCCGCCGGCGGTTTTCCATCACGCAGTGTTCTCCGGTGATCAGGCGTGTGGGCATAAAAAATTCCATATTCATCATCTCCCGCTCCATTTTAACACAAAACCCGCCCGGGCGCAAGGCGAAGCGCGCGTTTTCCGCGTCCGCCGGCCGAGCGGATACGATACAAGCGAACACAAGGAGGGAAACACGATGCTGCAGATCCGACAGGCGGCCCCGGATGATCTGGGCCGCATCATGGAGATCTACCGAAGCGCGCAGGATTTTATGATCCGCAGCGGGAATCCCACGCAGTGGGGGCATTTCTATCCCACGCGGGCGCTGCTGGAGGCCGATATTGCGCAGAAGGGCGCCTACGTGCTGACCGAGCAGGGCGCCGTGCACGGCGTGTTCAAGCTGCAGCCTGGGGACGAGCCGACCTACCGCGTGATTGAGGACGGCGCCTGGGGCAGCGACGCACCCTACGTGACGATCCACCGGCTGGCAGGCGACGGGAGAGCCCACGGCGTGTTCCGGGCCTGTGTCGAATTCTGCCTGCGCTTTTCCGACCACATCCGCGTGGACACGCACGCAGACAACCTGCCGATGCAGCGGCGCATCGAGGCCTGGGGCTTCCGCCGCTGCGGCGTCATCCACGTGGCGGACGGCACGCCGCGCATCGCCTATGAATACCTCGCCCCGGCCGTCTCGCTCGTGCCGATGACGCGCGCGTACATGCACGCGCTCTACCGCGATTTTGTCTATGACCCGGCCATCTTTCTGGACATGGCGCTGTTTGAGAAGGCGAAGCAGTACCGCTACAGCCCGGAGAAGGTGGACGCGTTTTTTGACATGCGCAGCGCAGAAGCAGACAGCCTCTGCTTTGCCGTGCTGTTCGAGGGCCGCGTGATCGGCGAGCTGGGCCTGCGGCATATCGGCCGAAGCAGCGGCACCTGCGAGCTCAGCATCCACCTGCAAAACGACAGCGTCAAGGGCCGGGGCCTCGGCACACAGGCCGAGCGGCTGGGACTGCGCTACGCCTTTGACACGCTGGAGCTGCAGGCCGTCACGGCAGACGCCCTGGTCAAAAACCTCAGAAGCCGGCACGTGCTGGAAAAGCTCGGCTTTGCCTTTCAGACGGAGACAGACGGCTTTCACTGCTACCGCCTGGACCGCGCCGCCTGGTACGGCCAGCGCTGACAAACAAAACCCGCCCGGTACTGTACACCGGGCGGGTTTTCATACTGTCGAAAAAGCATACGTCACGAATTTTGACGAAATATCGTATGGCACTTGGATATGGACCGATGGAGCAGTGCACCACGCTCGGGTCAAAGCCAGCGCGATAGCAGTAAAACGGGCGTCTCCCGCAAGCCCGTTTTGCGTCGCGGGGTAGCGCGGGGATAGAACACAAGTCAAATCCCTTCCCAGGTACCCAAACGCCCTCGACCCGCAAAAAGTTACGATGGTTGCCGGGAAAGCTTCCGCGAAGGAAAGCGGCCTTTCTTTTCCCCTATTTTCTTTGGCCAAGAACCAAAGAAAATAGGGCCGCCGGAGGCAGGACCCGGTGAGTGAAGCGCCAAGGGAACGGATTGCCACACCAGTGTGCGCACTGGTTCGCAATGACGGGGGATGAGAATGCACTCGGTTCAACCAACTGCACACCTCCCGGCAGTTTTTTGACATGCTGCAAAACCCGCCCGGAACAGTACACCGGGCGGGTTCATTTTTACGCCATATCCACTGCTTCGCAGTCGTTGAACGCGGCAAATCTGCGGAGCGTTCGATCCATCGCGGCCTGCAGCTTCTTTGTTCTTCGGACGCCGGGCTCGTACCAGATGTTTTTCACAAACAACGTTCCGGATTTTCGGTCCGCGGCGGCCTCGATGCGCCCGATGAAGCGCTCGCCCCAGAGGATCGGCAGGGTGTAGTAGCCGTACTTCCGCTTTTCCGCCGGGGTGTAGATCTCCCAGCTGTACTCAAAATCCCAGAGAGCGGCGACCAGCTGCTTGTCCCAGAGCAGGGGGTCGAGCGGGGCCAGAAGCTCCATGCGCGGCCCTGCGTCCAGCGTTCCGGCGCATGCCGCCTGCATGAGCGCCTCGTCCTCCGCACGATAAACGAACACCGGCTTTATTCCCTCCACGCGGGCGGGCAGGATCGCTCCGCGCGCCTCGAGCTGCGAGAAGATGCGCCTGCGAGTCTCGGCGTCCAGCCGGATGCCGAGAAGGGCGGGGGAGCTCTTGTTCCACAGCAGTCCCACCGCCCCGATACGGCGCAGCACCCGCCAGCACAGCAGCGCATCGTCGTCCGGGCAGGGATTCTCTGCGTGCAAAAGCTGCGGCTCCAGGCAGCGCTCGGCCAGATCGTAGAATTTCCGGGCGCCGTTTTTGTGGTGGATCAGCAGCGCGCCGTCCGTGTATAGCTGTTCGAGCACCGAGCGGGCCGCCTGCGATTTCCTGTGCCAGTTGCCGCTCCAGTGCATCGACGAGTGCCAGAAGATCTCGCCCTCGATCGGCAGCGTGTCGCTCGAGACAGGGCCGTTTTCCCGGATGTAGGCAAGCGCCTGCGCCTCGAGCCCGGCCAGGCCCTCGAAGTCTTCGCCCATGGCGCGGCTGCGCGCACGATAGGGCGAAAAGTACGGCCAATCCTCCGCCGGCCAGATCGACAGCTCCTTGTCGGCGTAGTCCACGAGCTTCCTGTCCTGATACAGCAGCTCCTGCAGCATGGTTTTCCGGAAGCCGCGGACCCGCGACTGCAGGGTCAGCTCCGCGCTCTTGCCGCAGACGTCCACGGGGTCGTACTGAATGCAGCCTGCCTGCCGGATATAGCAGAGCGCCCCCGCTTTGCCGGAGAAGCGATAGCGTCCCAGCAGACCCTGCTTTGCAAGTATGAAGCGCCGCGCCTGCTCTTTTGTCAACTCTTTCATGCAAACCTCTCAAAATAACCGATTTTTGCCGCTTTTTCTCAGTCTAGCACAAAACCCGGCCCAGCGCAACAGCGGGGCGACGGAAAAAAGAGCGGAGTATATGAAAAAAATCTCAGAAAATTTCGCTTTCCCTCTTGACAAATATATCGGGATGCGATATATTAGACTTACGATATATCGGAAGACGTTATAACGTGCAACGTTAGAACGAAGCACGATAGAAGGAGGGAACGCGATGCAGGAAAATATCGTGCTGACCGAGGCGACGTACTACATCCTCCTGTCGCTGTACAACCCGCAGCACGGCTACGGGATCATGCAGGCGGTGGAGGCCATGTCCGGCGGCCGGGTCCGGCTGGCGGCAGGCACGCTGTACGGGGCATTGAATGCCATGGTGGAAAAGCACTGGATCGTCCAGCTGCCGGTGACGGACGGCAGCAGAAAGAAGAACTATCAGCTCACCGACAAGGGCCTGCAGGTGCTCACCGGGGAGCTGAACCGGCTCAGAGAGCTGGTAAAAAACGGAGAAACGGTTTTGGGAGGGCCGCAAAAATGGCTGACAGAATGACGGTACGCAAATGGTTCTGGGTCTGGGACTTTGAAAAAGAGGAGCGCTGGCTCAACGAGATGGCGATGCAGGGCTGGGCCCTGGTCGGCGTCGGCTTCTGCACCTATCATTTTGAAAAGACCGAGCCGGGCGCCTACACGATCCGGCTGGAGATGCACGATCAGGACGAGGGCTATCTGGCCTTTATGCGGGAGACCGGCGCGGAATATCTGGGCAGAGTCGTGAAATGGATCTACTTCCGCAAGCGGAGCGAGCTGGGCCAGTTCGACCTGTTTTCGGATCTGGACTCCCGGATCAATCACTTGAAAAATATCCGCCGGATGGTCGGGCTGGTCGGCATCCTCAATCTGGGCATCGGCTTGATGAACTCCTTCAATGCGAGCCACTTCGGCTGGGTGAACCTGCTGTGCTGCGCCCTTTTGATGTACGGCTGCGGCGTCTTCAAGGGAAAGATCGACTATCTGGAAAACGAACGCGCCTTGCGGGAATAGGAATAGAACGAAAGGCAGGAGCTGGGGCTCCTGCCTTTTGTTTTTTGGGGGTCAGCTCTTGGGACCGAAGGCGCGGTAGAGGAAGGTGACGATCTGGCCGCGGGTACAGGTCCGGGCGGGCCCGAAGGTGGTGGCGCTCAGGCCGTTGGTCACGTTGTTCTCCACAGCCCAGAGCACGGCGGAATAGTAATAATCGGTGGACTTCACGTCGGTGAAGGGGTTGCTGCCGCTGACTGCCGGCTCGCCCGCGGTGCGCCAGAGGAAGGTGACCACCTGGCCGCGCGTACAGCTTCTGCCGGGGCCGAAGCTCGTGGGTGAGAGGCCGTTGGTGATCTCGTTCTCCACCGCCCAGAGCACGGGCTTGTAGTAGAAGGCCGTGGCGGAGACGTCGGTGAAGGGCGTGGAGCTGCTGGCGGGCTCCGGGCTGCCGACCGCGCGCCAGAGGAAGGTCACGACCTGGCCGCGGGTGCAGTTCTGGTTTGGCCCGAAGTGGGTGTCGTCGACGCCCTTGGTGATCTGCGGATCGGCGTTCACCGCCCAGAGCACCGCGTCATAGTAGAAGGCGCCCTCCTTGACGTCCACGAAGGGGTTGGCCGCCGCCGCGGTCCAGCGGAACTCCATATTGCCATAGGATCCGTATCGGCCATGGGCGGGATCGCCGTTGCAGAAGAACTGCGTAGCGTCATTGAAGCGATAGCCGGGCTTCGGCGTGATCTCGACGCGCAGGGCGTATCTGCTGCCGGCAGTAAAGGTGCCGTCTGCCTCCACATGCGGATAGGGCGCTTGGCACAGATACCAGGAGACGAATGTCACGGTGTAGGGCGCGTCGGTTGCGACGGTGGGGTGCTGATCCGGGTGGGCGCCGCCCACGGGCTTTGTGCAGTAGATGTCCACGCGCTCGATCAGCGTGCCCGCGGTGAAGGGCTTGAAATGGATTTCGACGATCTTCGGCTTGTTCGGCAGGCCGGAGCCGTCGCCAACAAAGATGTAGTCGATCTTCCCGAGGTCGCTCTCGTCCAGGTCGGTCACTGCCTCGACGGTCTCGGCCCAGGTGCAGTCCTCCGCGGGATCGTAGGCTACCTGCAGCACGTAGGCAGTGTCCGGGACAAAGGCCTCGCCGTCCTGCATCCGTATCCAGGAGCCTTCGCTCTCCACGCGGTACCATCTGGTGTTGTCCCAGTCGATGCGGTAGGGGTCGCCTCCATCGGCCGTCAGGTTCAGCTCGGGCAGCTCGTCGACGGCTGGGGCCTTGACGCCGCGCACGGTGATCCTGCTAATTTCGGAGGAGACCTGGAAGCTGTATGTGGCGTAGCAGTAGCGGCCGTCCTCACTCAGATCCTCCAGGCTGACGCTGTGGCCGTTGACCGTGACGGTCGTGCCGCTTGTGAACTTGTAGTCGGAGTTTGCATAGAAGCTGAGGCTCACGATGTAACTCCCGCCGGGGCGCAGGTGGGTGTTGCCGCCGCCGTGGGGGCCGCTGATGCCGGAGATGCTGGCGGTGTAGTTGGTGCCCTCGGGCAGATCCAGGGCCGTCTGCGCCAGCAATGTGCCGGGCGTCTCGTCGAAGCTGACCTCGATGGCAGGGATTTCCTGCAGTATGTACTCGCTGCGGAGGATCAGCTCAAAGTCCGTGTCCGGCACCGTGAAGCTGCCCGTTGCGCTGCCGTCAGGCTTTTGCGTGAGCGGGAACTCGCGGTCCTCGTCACCGCAGCGCAGCCAGGCGTTTGTGATCCGGTAGCGCTCATAGGGCTTCAGCTCCACTCGGGCGGTCTCGCCGACGTTGAGCGTGATTCTGCCGCCCCGGTAGTCCAGGTTGTTGATAAAGACGTCGTCCAGGCCGCTGTGGCTGGTGGCCTCGCCGCCGTAGTGCCAGCCGGTCAGCTGCACGGTGCTGCGGCCGGTGTCAGCGGCGTAGTGGTAGATCTCGGTGTTGCTTTCCTTGGACACGGTGATCCACTCGGCGTTATAGGCATGGACCCAGACCTCATAGTCGCCGTCGGGTGCGTCCAGCATCTCAAGAATCTGCCGCAGGTTGAGCGCGGTGGTGTGGAAGTAGGAGTCATAATAGTTTTCCGAACTCGAGATCGACACATAGTAGTACGCCGCAAGCTGGCCCTCAGTGTCGGTGTAGGCGTCCCAGCTCGCCAGATCGCCGCTGAGCGTCAGCGTGATCGGCCCGTAGGCGAAGCGGCCGTATCGGATCGGGGAGAAGGGGGAGAGGACGCTTGTCGCTGCAGTCTCCGTATCCCCGGACGCGAAGACGTGGAAGGCATAGGGCGTGTCCTGATTCACGAGGCTGCCTGCAAAGTCATATTCCGGCTCGCTGACCCATTTGTAGCTGACCTGGCTGCAGCGGTCCATCTCATAGAGCGCCACATAATACTGATTTGCGCCCTCCACGGGGTCCCAGCGGGCCACGGTGCCGTCCCAGCGGAGGTTCGTCGGCGCGGGAAGCCGGTCGAGGCCCTGGTGGTAGTAGGCCGCGTAGTCGTAGGCGAGCGTGCTGTTCTCGGCGTCCTCGGCCTCGACGGTCAGCGTGTACCAGCCGGTGGGGGCGTTCCACTCGTCGAGCTTGGCCTTGACGTCATAGCCGATCTCGGTGTGGTGCTCGCCGTCGCCTGCGCTGGAGCTGATATAATACTTTGCGGCGCCGGCAAAGCTGTCCCATGTGGCGTAGCCATTGCTGTCGATGGTCAGATTCAGCCTGGGATAGCTGCTGCTGTCTGTCAGGGTGACGCTGCCGGCCTGGGGCACGGTGAACGTGTAATTGACGTAGAGCCGGTCGCCGTTGTCCGCCCATTTGATCACTGTGGCGGGCGTGCCGTTGACGGTGATGGTCGCGTCCTCGGTGAAGCGGTAGTAGCTCGGCGCATTCAGCTCGAAGGCCAGGGTGTAGGTCTTGCCGGGCAGCAGCCACTCATAGGTGAAGCCCTCTTCGTCGAGCACATTGAAGAGGTAGGTATAGCAGCCCTCGTCGGAGCTGATGCCGTGATAGACCGGCTGCCCGGCCGTGGTGTCGTAGTGCAGCGTGGCCGAGGTCAGGGGCTGATAGATGCGCTCCTGATCGATGACGATGGAGAAGTCCTCGTCCGGCGGCAGCACCCAGAAGCCGGTGGTGCCGTCCTCGAGCGTGCTCATCTTGCCGACGCGGGCGGGATCGTCGTGGATCTCGCCGCCGTATTTCAGCCGCAGACCGGTGATGGTGTGCCGCGCATCGGGGACGACGGTGAAGTAGGTGTTGACGCCCTGGCGGACCTGGAAGGTCTCATAGGAGTAGACCGTCATGTCGTCCATGCGGACTTCCTCCAGCCAGTCCTCGGGACAGCTCCAACCGGTGAACTGGATGGGCGCCTCGGGATAGGGGCTGTAGTCATAGCTGACGGTGTTGCTCTCCTTGGTGACCGTCATGCCCTCGGCGTTTTCGCCCCCCATCCAGTAGTGGTATTCGCCCGCAGGCGCATTGATGTGATACAGAAGATCGCGCAGATTGAGCCTCGCGGTGGCGTAGCGGCTGCGCGGCAGCTGGGCGGGGTTGACGTCCGCCTGATAGAGGTAGTAGCGGTCGATCGGGTTGCCCTCGGAGTCCTTCACAGGGTCGGGATCTGTGTACATGTAGTCGCCGCTCAGATCCAGCAGGAATTCGACCATCGTGAAGCGGCCAGGCCGCGAGGGCGAGGTGACCTCGGCGCTCCTTGCGCCGTTGGGGCAGCCCCTGGCACAGACGCGGAACTCGTATTGCGTCTCCTGATACACAATGTAATCGGAAAAGTCGAAGCGGGGCTCGTCGACATTCCAGGTGCCGATCGTGTAGTCGCCGGAGGCGCTGCGCAGGGTCACGACGTAGCCGTTTGACGCGCCCTCCACCGCATCCCACACCGCCTCACAGCCCTCCCAGCGCAGATTTGCCGGGGCGGGCAGCGGCGCAAGGCCGTTGGTGTATGTGTAGGTGACGCTGGACAGGGCAATGTCGAAGTGCTCGGCGTCCTCGGCGGAGATTTGCAGCGTATAGGTGCCGTTGGGGGCGTAGCCGTCGGTCAGAAGCTGGGCCAGGTTCACCCGGCGGGGCTGATCTGCTTCGATGCGGATCATGTCCCAATATACGTCGGCGTAGACATAGTAGTAAACCGCGCCGGGGTATTCATCCCAGGTGACCAGCCCGCCGGAGCTGATCTTCAGATTGGGAAGGTCCGGAAGCCCGCCCTCGGCCGCACCAAAGAGCGCCATCTGCGGCATCAGTGACATCAGCAGCACCAGGCAGAGAAGAAGTGACAGCCATCGTTTCATATGTATCCATCCTTTCATGGAAATCAAGATAAGGCAGGAGCCGGGGCTCCTGCCTTATGTTTTGTCAGACTCAGCCCTTGGGGCCGAAGGCGCGGTAGAGGAAGGTGACGATCTGGCCGCGGGTGCAGGTCTGAGCGGGGGCGAACGTGGTGGCACTCATGCCGTTGGTCACGTTGTTTTTCACGGCCCAGAGGACGGCCTCATAGTAGTAATCGGTGGACTTCACATCGGTGAAGGGGTTGCTGCCGGTGACCGCCGGCTTGCCTGCAGTGCGCCAGAGGAAGGTCACGACCTGGCCGCGTGTGCAGCTCCTGCCGGGGCCGAAGCTCGTGGTCGAGAGACCGTTGGTGATCTCTTTCTCCACGGCCCAGAGGACGGCCTTGTAGTAGTAGGCCGTGGCCGAAACGTCGGTGAAGGGCGTGGAGCTGCTGACGGGCTCCGGGCTGCCGAGCGCGCGCCAGAGGAAGGTCACGACCTGGCCGCGGGTGCAGTTCTGGCCGGGGCCGAAGTGGGTGGGGTCGACGCCGTTGGTGATCTGCGGGTCGTGATTCACCGCCCAGAGCACCGCGTCATAGTAGTAGGCGCCTTCCTTGACGTCCACGAAGGGGTTGATCGGCGCACTGGTGAACTTGAAGGTGAGCGAGGAATAGTAGGGCTCGCCGTCCTTGTACAGGTCCTTGGCCGCCTGCAGCAGGATAAAGGTGTAATTGTCTTTGATGTTGGTGTCGGGATGGGGCTTGAGATACCAGTTGGAATGGGACTTGTACTGCTGGAGGTCGAAGCGACCGTCACCGTCGAGGTCGATATTACTTGAGCTGTAGGGAATGAATCCGCCATTGACCAGGTCTCTCAATTCTCTCCAGCAGAGCTGCGTAACGTCAAACAGCAGATCGCCCTTGCTGAAATCAAAGACATAGTTGCCCAGATCCTTGCCGGGCGTCGGTTCTCCGGGGAAGATAAAGGTGAAGGAGGTGTAGACATTCCCGCCGCTGGACAGAAGGTTTTGCACCGCCTGGTTGTCCGAGAAGTCGATCACGTATGTGCCGGAGAGCTTGGTGCCGTCCAGGACCCGGAGGTACTGGGTATCGTCTTCCTTAAACAGCTCAAGGTCGTAAATGCCGTCCTTGTCCAGGTCGACCTTGCTGTCTTTGTAATCGACGTAGCCTCCGAGCAGCACGATAAACCAGCCATATGATACATCGCTGTTCGGTACATATTCCGCCGGACCGGCGCTGAGATCAAAGGTGTACGTGCCCATGTCGGCGCCGACCTTGAACTGAATGTCCACATAGAAGTTACCGACCTCGGGGAAGCCGGCCGCAATCACAGAACCGGCGTTGGTCCAGACGCCGCTGGGACCGGGGATCGCAATTTCGGTGTTCACATCCTTCGCGCTCAGAAGCAGCCGCAGGAGATAGGTCTTGCCCTCCTGGAAGACGGAGACGCTGCCGCCGCCCTGCTCCCGCCAGCTGTCAAAGCGCAGCTCGAGATTGTCGTTGTCGATCGTAAAGCCCGTGGTCTGCGGCGCCGACCCGACCACCGGCCGTTCAAGGCCGCTGATGCTCACCTTCGTGACCCGATCAACGACGTCGTTGAGGTTAAAGGCAAAGTAGGCAGAATCGGTAAAGGGGTAGTAGCCCACCTCCTGGAACACATTGCCGTATTCCACGGCCACGACGCTCAGCTCCGGGTCAAACCTGGCCTGCGTCTTCATTGCCTCCTTGACCTCCAGGCTGAAGGAGACCATATATGTCTCTCCGGACTGGAACTTGTTGCTGTCGCTGAAAATGCCGTCCAGATCGAGGTCCGTCAGGGTCAGATACTTGCTGTCCTCCGCGCTGAGCTTGACCTGGGCCAGATACTGGTCCTTCGTCATGTCCGTCGTGGGGATCGACGGGGCCTCCACCTTCGGGATAAAGCCGGAATATTCCGAGCCGAAATAGTTTGCAAGGTTGGTATAGACCCGAATGGAGTCAAACCAGATGCGGAGCTCGGCCTCGGTGTTGCTCCGTTTCACATATTCGTAGCCTCTGCAGTCGTCATAGTCCATGGAGGTGACGGACTTGTCACCGAAGACATAGCCGGAGTTTGCCTTCAGCGTCAGCACCAGACAGTAGGCGGGGTCTTCCTCGAACTGGCCGGTGAAGTTGTTGAATGCATTGTCCTTCCATACAGCAGCAGAAGCATAGCATTCCGAGTCATAAATGCTGATGTAATTGGAATTATAGCTGCTGCTCACGGCAGCGCTTGCATTCCTGCCGATGTAGGGAAGATACTTGTCGGGAATGTACGGGGAGATGACTGTGATGGTCGTAGCGGCAAACGCCGTCAGCGGCAGAATGCCCAGCAGCATCACAAGACACAGGAAAATGGATAGCGTACGTTTCATGGTTTGTTCCTCCTTCTTTTTGGTCTGTTTTCAGTGTTGCGCTGTGGATGTTATGCCTCTTCGTCCTCATGCACCACCAGGCCCAGGAGTCTTGCGTTGACGGCCAGGTCGATGCGGTTTTTGTAGCCGGTTTTCGCCAGCAGGTTTTCAATGTGGCGCTTCACGGTCTTCGGGGACAGACCGATGTTTGCCGCAATCTCCTCGTTGGTGAGGTTCCGGGTCAGCTCGCCGAGCACCTCCAGCTCCCGCTGGGACAGATCGAGCTTGCGCACGTCGCCGAACTCCGGATTGGGTAACGCCTCGGGATAGACGGTGCCGCCCGCCATGACCCGATCCATGACCTCCGAGAGGGGGAGCCCGGAATACTCCTTGAACCAGAAGCCCTCGATGCCGGCCTGCTTCGCCTTCTCGATCCATCGGGCTTCGGCGGTAGAGGTGGTCAGAATGACCTTGATCCGCGGGTGGTTGTTCTTGATGGTCTTGGCGCAGGTCAGGCCGCTCAGGCCGTATTTCATGACCACATCCATAATCACCAGATCGACCGGGTGCTCCATGCACCAGCTCACGGCCTGCTCGGCGCTGGACAGGGAGGCCGCCAGCGCATAGCGCCGCAGCATGTCCACCTGCAGCTCAAAAAAGCCGCGCGCCACATACTGGTCGTCCACGATCAGGACCTTGTATTTCTCATCCAAAGCAAACGCCGTCCTCTCTGAAATCTGGTAGAAAAAGAGGGCATCCGCCCGTATGTCGGACAGATGCCCTTTTCTCGCTGTTTGCCCTGTTTGATTCGGGCCATTGAGCAAAAACCATCGCCTGTCCCATTCCATTATATCGGAATCGGCAGGGCTTGTCATGGGCCAACCGGCCCAATTTCATCCGGATCGCCGGGAATCGCAAGCTGCAGGCAGAAGGCACAATCCGGTCCCTGGCCTGCCTGGGCGGTCATCGTTCCGCCCCAGCGCCCGACCAGGCTTCGCAGGGCCAGCAGGCCGCCGGATTCCCGGATGGGTCCTGCCGGCGCGGTGCCGTTCGAGCGCAGCAGATAGCGCCTGCCGCCGCCGGGATCGTCGAGGATGTCCACGCGCAGGCGGTCGCCGTCGGCGTGCTTGACGGTGTTGGCGGCGCATTCCCGGATGGCCGCCGCGAGAATGCCCCGGAAGGGCTCGGAATCCGGGAAGCGGCCGGTGACCGACACGTCCACACCCAAAATCTCCGCGGCCTCCAGCGCCTCGGCCAGCGCGTCGCGGTCGGAGTCGTCCTGCTCATATTCCCGCAGGAGCACGGCGTTGGTGTATCGGAGCGACTGCAGCAGCCGCTGCTCGTCAATGGAGGCCGTGCCGCGCAGATAGCGCTGGCCCTCGAGCAGCACGTTGCCCACCGCGCTGTGGACCTCCATCCGGGCGCTGAGCAGCTCCTGGGCGATGATCAGCCGGTCGGCCTGCCGGTTGTATAGCTCCAGCCGACGGCGCAGCTTCAACAGCCGCTCGTGCTTGCGCTCCAGATCCTGCAAAATGCGGGCCTGCTCGGTGATCTCCTCGGCCGTGAACTGGAGATAGTCTTCCTCATCCAGGCGCAGGCGCTGCTTGGTCAGCTGCCAGACGGCGGAGCCGTCCGGCACGCTGAGCCGGGCCTCACCGGCCTCGCCGCAGGCATCCTGCAGGAGGGACAGATCATGCAGCCCCCGGCCGGTGCACTGCCGGGCCAGGCTGTGCATGCTCTGGTTGCAGTACGCCACCGTCCCGTCGGCTCTGCCAATGGCAATGCCGGTGGGCAGCAGGTCCATGGCCTGCTGGATGCTGTCTGAGGACGGATGCGTCCGGCGGTCGTGCTGCAGTTCCACAAAGCAGGCTGTAAGGATCAGGAGCGTCGCGGCCTCATAGACCAGAACGATCGCGGCAGGAAGCGCGCCGAAGGCCGCGATGGCCGCCGTTGGCCCTGTCCTTTTCACAGTAAATTCAATGGACCAAAGCAGATTCATCAGCGGAAGATAGGCGCCCAGAAAGCTGAACAGCCCATGGAGCACATACAGGCACACGCGGACCCGGCCCCGTTTGTAGTGCTGGGATAAGAGGATCAGCAGCATGTGCGCGCTCAAGAGCAGCAGCAGAAGCGTCATCACCGGCACATTCCGGGAAACCAGCAAGTCTCGGATCGTCATGCTTCCGCACCTCCTGCCTCTGAGAAAATGTCCATGTAAAGAGCCCCCTCGGCGCGCCGCAGCTGTACCGGCAGGGCGATGGCCTCCAACGACGGCGCAGCGTCGGTCTGGGCCGCCAGGCACAGACCAGCCGGCTTCCAGGAGACCATCATCGCCGAGGCCCGGCCCAGGAGCTGCTCTGCCAGGGCCTCGAAGGCGTCGTAGAGCCCCACGGCCTGCGCCGGGGCAAACTGCCGCTCCGCCGCTTCGGCCACGGTGGTCTGCAGGCCGGCCAGCGTCAGATAGCGGGCCGACTCCTGCAGGGCAAGAAACAGCTCACGGGCGCTGATGTGCTCCTGCTCGGCGGCCAGAAGCAGCAGATTCGTCTTGCGCTTGACATAGGCGTTGAGCACGCAGATCAGCGCGATCTGGTCCCGGAACGCCGCGGTCCCGGGCCGGGCCGCCTCGAGCAGCCGGCTCAGCCGCTTCTGGCAGGGATAGAGCGCCTGGGCGATCTCGTGGTAGATTCGGTGGCGGGAGCGCAGATAGGCGTCCTTTTCCCGCTGCTCGGTCTCTGCCCGGATGAGATCATTCTCCTGCTCGAGCAGCGCGTTGGCCTCGGAAAGCTGCTCCTGCGCCCGGTGCACCGCGCTCTGATCGACGACCCAGAAGGCATAGCCGCCCGAAACGGCTCTGCCGGTGAGGGTCAGATCCTCCGTCAGGGGCAGGGGAGCGCGCAGGGCCTGTTCCAGCGCTTCCCGGTCCGCCTCCGGGGTCCGGGCGGCTGCAAAGGCAGGGTGCAGCGCCAGATCGGTGATCAGCGCCGGGCTCTGCAGCCGGGAGAAGAACCCGGCGTAGTTTTCATAGCAGGGGATCAGGCGGCCCCGGATGCAGATCTCCAGAAAGCCCAGCATACAGAAAATATTGATCTCCGGCATGCCGTAGAATTTGATGGGAATGGGCAGACGGTCCAGCACCAGCAGCGTCAGCAGCGCCAGGGCGATCCAGAGCCCCACGATGCCCAGCAGCCGGCGGATTGTCTTGGCGCTGCGATTCCCGGATTCCCGGAGCAGCAAGACCACGCCCGTTGCAGCCGCCAGCCCCATCCAGAGCATCATGATCCAGAACAGCGGGCCGTAGCCGTAGGTGCCGGTCTTTACATGAAAGGAGGCAAGCGGGACCGTGGGCCGGTAAATCAGCCGGTGCAGGTCGCTGGTCCAGGCCAGCAGCGCGAAGACTGCCCCCGGGATCAGCACCAGCACCGGGTTCCGGCGGCGCTTCCCGGCGTGGCCCTGCCGGATCTGCAGGCTGAGCAGCAAGAACAGCGCCGGGATCAGCATCTGGGGCGTCCAGTAGGCATAAATGAGATAACGCTCGAGCAAGGTACTGGCATTGTAGTCATATACGACGATTCGCGTCAGCAGCCAGGCGATCATCAGCCGGACGATCCAGACAATGGTGGTTCTGGCGCTGGAGATCAGCAGCCGCTGCTGCACCGATATCAGCCAGAACAGCAGCAGACCGAGGTAGAGCATGCTGCTGACGCTGTTCATCAGCGTGTCGATGAGCATATATCCTGTGCGCGTCATGGAATGACAGACCCCTGCCAGCAGCAGAAAGCCGAGAAACAGCAGCGTGTGTTTTCGTTGCTTTGTCATAAGCCCTCCTTTCCGGCGCGGGAAAGCGCCGTGTGTGAGATCATTCCTGCTCCATCTGCTGCAGCCGCTTGCCGATATCGTCCGCATACTGAGTAAGCAGCTTATTTCGTTCTTTACTCTTTGTTTATTCTGCTTCTTATCCTATGATAGCATTTGATTGCTCCCCCGCCCCGAAGAACATCACATCGTAGATCGGCAGATACGTGATCTTGCCGTTTGTTGTGATCTCACGGGTATTGGACAGCACATAGGCCTTTTTCACGCGATAGTCGTCGTTCTTTACGAAGGTATTCAGCGCACTGTGAACGGTGTAGTCCTTGCCGGACTTGACCTCGATGGGGACGGCGGAGAGGCTGTCATAATCGTCGATCAGGTAATCCACCTCGCCCTTGCTGCGGTTATCGTAGTAGAACAGCTTATAGCCATGGGCTGCCAGCTCCTGGGCCACCACGCTTTCATACACAGAGCCGAGGTTGATTCCGGTCTCATCGTCCAGGATCGCACGGATATTGCTGCCGTACAAAACATCGGTCAAAAGACCTACATCGTTCAAATAGAGCTTGAGCAGGTTTTTGCCGACGGACTGCGTAAGGGGAAACACGGGGGTGGTGATCGCGCTGACGTCCAGTGCGATCCCCGCCGAAATCAGATATTCAAATTCATCCTGATAATCGGAAAACCGCTTGCCACGCTTGTCCTCGATTTCCTGGAAGACCACCCGCTTCTTCTTGCTCTCCAGATTTGAGGGGATCATATCATAGATTCTGCGGATTTTCAGTTTCCTGTTATTGTCAGCTTCATACTTTGACGCATCATCGGCATAGAACGCCCGAATATCACGATGGATCGTTCTCACCTTCACGATATTGGTGTCTGCAATAAAGGAGTTTACAGCGTCGGGCAGCCCGCCGATTAACAGGTATTTCTTGAAAAGATCCATCACCTTTTCGTGCGCAGCAACATCCAGGCTCTCGCCGGCAAGGAACTTCTCACGCATCATATTGATCGCGAACTGATTGAATCCGTTCGCCAGCAGAAATTCCTCATTGGAATGGAGGTCGTCTTTTTCAAGGTCACACCCAGCAGAGAGCCGCTTGCAATGTAGGTATATCTGTCATCTTGTTTCAGAAATTTGAGCATGGTCAACAAATGGGGATATGCTTGGATCTCGTCAAGGAAGATGAGTGTATTTTGTTTATCTCCCATTTTATCACCGGCGACGGTGCTGACTTGGAAATAGAAATCCTTGACCGTGCGCACCTGCTCAAACAGCCTGGGTCCGTTATAATCCTCTGCAAAGTTCAGCTCAATATAGTTTTTGAAAAGCTGCTGTCCGACATGACGTATAATAAATGTTTTCCCGATCTGCCGTGCCCCATCGATGATTAGCACCTTGTTTGAATCAGATCTTAGATAGGCTTCAATAAACGGTTGGATTTTTCGATATAACATAATGCACCCCCGCACATTTCGACAGAATCAAAACATAGAAAAATACACAATTCAATTTAAATATCACAGCTTATATTGCACAATTCAATATCTATTATACTCAAATAATTGCACAAATCAATAGCTTAGACAAAAAAGTAATAAAAGTAATACTGGTAAGCCATGTATTTGTGCAGTTACCAGTTTTGTTACCGTAGCCACGAAAACCGAGCGAAAATTAGCTCGAAAAGCACAAAAAACCGCTGATTTTGCAGTAAAACCAGCGGTTTTTATGTGAAAGACGTGCTAAAAGGTACCAAACCACAGAAAGAAAAGCGAGAAGACACGCCGATCTGTTCACATGTACCTTCTTTTTTCAGCTCCAACCGTATCTTCTTCCATGACCTTCAGGAGCGTTTTCTTCATATCTTCAACACTGAGGGCGCCGGGGATCCCGTATTTCCCAACGACGAAGAAGGGAACGGCGTGGATGCCGTATCTTGCCGCCTCGCGTTCATCAAGGAGCACTTCCTCCCGGTACTGATCCGAGGTCAAAAGCGCCCTGACTTCGTCCGCGTCCAAGCCGCAGTCCTCGCCGATCTGCTGCAGCAGTTTTTGATCTGCCAGCTCTTTGTTGTCTGTGAAATACGCCTTGAACAGCGCCTCGATCACCCGGTTTGCTGCTTCCGGGCCTTTGCTCTGCGCAAGCTTTGTCAAACGGTGCGCGTCCATCGTGTTTGTGAACAGCGTCGTTGCGTATCTGAAATCAAGGCCTTCGTCTCTGCCCATCTGAGAGATATGCTCGATGGACCGGGCGGCATGCTCCATCGACAGTCCGTATTTGCGGGCAAATCGCGTCAGAGTATCGCCCGTCGCGTGCTCGCCTGCGGTGGGGTCGAGCTGAAACGCCTTCATCTCCAGTTCTACGTCGCCGATCTCCGGAAGCTCCGAGATCGCCTTCTTCAATCTCGCCTCTCCGATGTAGCAGTAGGGGCATGCGTAATCCGACCAGTATGTGATTTTCATGGGAATCCTTCTTTCCTGCTCATACGCTGCCGAACGCCTGTCCCGCGCACGCCGACAGAGGCCGTTCAATGCTGGATGTTTTCGTGCAGCGCCTGCATGATCCTGGCCATGACCGGGCCCATGACGCGGCTGTGCGCTTCGAGCAGGCTGTGGTCGAAATTCGGCAGAACGCGGGGGTTCTCGTCGATCAGCAACGTCAGCTCCTCGCCATCCCGGCACGGCTTCCAGTCCGGGAGCGCCGTTCCGGCGGGGTCGCCGGTCCGGGCAAAGCGCAGAAGGCTTCCTGCGCACAGCGCTTCGACCCGTTCGGACAGATCGGGGTCCGCCTGCGGCCCGTGGGGGTACTCCACGAGGTCGAGGTTGTGGAAGAAATACGGGATGTCGCTGCAGTGCCAGGGGGTGTTGCCGCCGTCGATGGGCTGGTCCATGTTGAACAGGTAGGACCAGGTGCAGTCGTTCAGGCGGCTGCGCGCGGCGATGTAGGGGATCTCCGGCCCACGGAAAATGAAGTCGAGCCGCAGCAGGTCGATCAGCTGCCGCTCCGGATAGGCGGCGCGGAACAGCGGGATCAGCTCGTCTGCGCCTTCCTGCCCCAGCATCTCCACAATCGCGTCCTTCTGCGCCTGCTCGCTCATGTTGGAGCGGTCGTAGGGGCTGGGCAGGAACGAGGAGAACTCGCCGAAGACGCTTCCCACCAGCAGCGGGATGTCCTTCGTCTCCGGCCGGAAGCCGTTTGCGACCGGCTCGCCCAGATAGAACGCGTTGGGATGCGGCCGGCAGCCCGTATACGCGCCTGCCTTCTCCAGCGCAGGCTTGACCTTCCGGTAGGCCGCGGCCAGCAGATGGTAGTCCACGGTTTCGAGCTCCTTGACCGCGTGCAGTCCGAGCTCCGCCATCAGGGCCTCGGCCAGATCGCGGCCGCTGCCGACTGCGTCTGACAGCACGGGACCGATCACGCCGCTCATCACAAGCCCCTTCGCGTAGAGCCCGTCCGCCGCCGGTGACTGCAGCAGCGTCGTGACCTTGGCGCCGCCGCCGGACTGACCGAAGACGGTCACGTTCTCCGGGTCGCCGCCGAACGGGGCGATGTTCTCGTGCACCCAGCGCAGCGCGGCGATGATATCGTCTCCGCCGGCGTTGCCGGAGTTCACGTATTCCTCGCCGTAGTCTGAGAGGTCAAAGTAGCCGAGGATGTTCAGCCGGTGGTTGATCGAGACGACCACCACGTCCCCCAGACGGCTCAGGTTTGCGCCGTCGTAGGCCAGATGCTCGATCGAGGAGCCGGCCTCATAGCCGCCGCCGTGCAGCCAGAACAGCACGGGGCGCTTTTTTTCGTCCGTGCCGGGGGTCCAGATGTTCAGGTTCAGGCAGTCCTCGTCCATCGGCCAGAAGCGGTGCGGCACATGCAGCTCGCCGTTCGGCCGGTCGTTTGTGAGCAGCGGGCAGACGAAGCCGTAGTTGCTGGCGTCGAACACCCCTTCCCAGGGCTTGACCGGCTCGGGCGCGTGGAAGCGTCTGGCTTTGGCATAGGGGATGCCCTTGAAGATCAGCAGGCCGTCGTGCTCGTAGCCCTTGACAAGGCCGCGTTCGGTCTTGATGAGCGCGGTGCCTGCATCGCAGCGGAATGTGTGTTTCATGCGGAAGTCCTCCTTGTTCAGCGCGGATCGCGGTTTATTTCGTATCCTGATTGTATCAGAAAAAATCAAAGAATGCAAGCGCGACCTCCCCCTCGAAAATTGACAAATCCGGGGATCCGATTTATAATGGAAGTGGTCAGTGGCCAGTGGTCAGTTGTCAGTTGTCGGTGTCCCTTCGGGACGATTTCAATCCATTTTCCAAATCGCCGATTTGGAAAATACCTTTCCTATTCCCTATTCTCTATTCTCTATTCTCTATTCACTCAACAAGGGGGTCTGCGTGTGAAGTACATCAAACGATTTTTTTCTTCCTGGATCAACCGCGTTGTGTTTCTGATTTTTGCAGTGCTGATCCCTCTGAACCTGCTGACGCTGGTCCTCGGCCAGAGGGTCATCGCGGACGCCGAGGCGCAGACCACCATGGAGATCCGGCACACGCTGGAGCTCTACCTGAAGCTGGCCGACGACGCCTTAAAACGGGCCGACACCTATCTGGCCCTTCTGTCCATCGACGATCCGGACTATCTGCGTCTGCGGGACAAAGAGATCAACAACGAAGAGGAGCGCTACCGTCAGCTGCAGTCCGTGGTGGATCTGAAGTCGAGCCTGAGAAGGAAAAAAGAAGACGAGTTTCTGATCGGCGGACTCTATGCCTATTTCCCTGAGAAGGACCAGTTTGCACAGAGCGATTTCTACCGAAGCTCCCAGGTGCGCAGCAAGATCCTGGAGGCAATCAACGTCGACCCTGAAAATCCAAGGCGGCGGACGCAGCTGATCTCTCTGGACGACCGGGCCGTACTGGTCAGCATGAGCAAACACCGGAATGTCTGGTACGGCGCCTGGATCGAGCTTGCAGGTCTCGCCCAGCAGATCCCGCGGGAGGAAGGGCGTATCCTTACCTTTACCGACCGGGACGGCAGCATTCTGTTTGCCACCGCGTCGCTGCCGGAGCAGCTCGAGCCGGGTACGGAGCGGCTCAAGCTCGGAAAGCAGAGCTACCTGATTTCCACAGCCAGGGCCTTCTCCGGGGAGCTGTATTTGCTGGAGCTTGTGCCGGACCGGCAGATCAGCGGCTCACTGCCGTTTGCGATCCGGCTGCTGCAGATCCTGTCCGTTGCGGCGCTGATCGCCCTGCCGATCCTGGTGCTGGCGATCCAGCACTGGATGGTCGGCCCGGTCTCACGGCTTCACAAGGCCATCGGCATCGTGGAGGGCGGCGATCTGGACTACCGGATCCCGGAAAAGGAGCAGGGCACTGAGTTCAACCGGATCAACCGCAGCTTCAACCACATGATGGATCAGGTGGAGGAGCTGAAAATCAGCGTGTATGAGGAGCAGCTCAAGGCGCAGAAGATCCGGATGGGCTTCCTGGCCCAGCAGATCAAGCCGCACTTTATTCTCAACACGCTGAACATCCTCTACAGCTACGAGCAGGAAGAATACCCGCTGATCCAGAGGATGATCCTGTATCTGTCCAGATATTTCAGATATGTGGTCAACGCCTATCAGGATTTTGTCCCCCTCGGCCACGAGATGGAGCATTTGCGCAACTATTTCGAGATCCAGAAGGTCCGCTTTGTCAAGACCTTCGAGGCGGTTGTGGAATACGACGAGGATCTTTCCGACTGCCTGATCCCGCCGCTGCTGCTGCAGAGCTTTGCGGAAAACTCGATCAAATACGCGCTGCTGCCCGAGTCGGTTGTGGAGATCCGGGTGAGCGCCGAAAAGAACGCAGACGGGCAGCTACTGCTGCGGGTGACCGACACCGGAGTCGGCATCTCCGACGAGGTGCTGGAGAGCATCGAGGAATTCCGGAAGACCCGTACCATCTGCCCGAGCCTGGGCATCGGCATCCAAAACGCCATCGACCGGGTCGAGCTGCTCTACGGCGGCAGCGGCAGCGTGGCGCTGTCCCGGCAGGCGACCGGCGGAACGGCGGTTGAGATTCTGCTGCCGATGATCACGGTACACAGTCAGATCGGCGAGATCGGCAAGCTCCCGCAGGCACAGGAAAAGAAAGGAGTCGGAAACGCATGAATGTGATTCTGGTGGACGATGAGGCCGTGGCGGTCAAGGCGCTGCAGCGGCGGGTGGACTGGAAGGCATACGGTGCAGAAGAGGTATCTATCGCATACTCCATGCGCGAGGCACAGGAGCTGTTTTCCTCGAAAGACATCCAGGTGATGCTCTGTGACATCGAGATGCCGCAGGGGAGCGGATTGGAGCTGTTCGCGTGGGTCAAGTCCCACTATCCCGCGGTGGAGTGCGTGTTTATCACCTGTCACGCGGACTATGAGTATATGCGCAAGGCCATGCAGCTGGGCAGCGCGGACTATATCCTGAAACCCATCGACTATGAGGAGCTGGACCGGATTCTGGTTACCGTGACCCAGCGGCTTCGGAAGCGGGCGGACCAGAACGGCAATCCGCCATCCGACAAAGAAGACAGCAGCGTCCCTGCACATGTGCTCAGCCGGCTGGCCGACGAGAACCGAAGCCGCTCCGGCGAAAGCGCTGTCGCCACGGTGAAGGACTATATCCACAAGCACCTGCAGGAGCAGATCTATCTGTCCAAGCTGGCCGAGCAGGTCTATCTGAACGAGCAGTATCTGGCCCGCCTGTTCAAGAAGGCGACCGGACTGTCTGTTCTGGAGTATATCACAGGGGAACGGCTGCGCCAGGCAAGGGAGCTGCTTGTGCGCACCGACTATCCGATCAACCGGGTGGCCGACAGCGTCGGCTACGACAACTACTCCTATTTTGCCCGCCTGTTCAAAAGGGAGACCGGCATGACGCCGCAGGAATACCGCCAACAGGGCGGCAGCCCCAACGAAACGCCCTAATTTTTGTAAGAATTGCATAAAAATATCCTCTCATTTTTGACGTGATTGCGGAAAAAGTCAAAATCGTGCTAGCATCTGGTCCGAAAATTGCTATCCAAAAGCAGGTCGGATCGGTATAATGAACGCAGCAAACCGGCTTTTTCAACGAAAAAACACGGAAAAAAATGGGAGGAAATATTTTTATGAAAAAAGCTCTGGCACTTCTGCTTGCCGTTCTGATGCTGGCAACCCTGCTGGCAGGCTGCGGCGGCAACACCAACCCCGAAACCCCCGCCGCCGACACTTCGGCAGCCGACGGCGAACCCGCCGCCATCAACTTCGACGAGGAGCCCTATGAGGTCTCGATCCAGTTCGTCGGCCTGTTCGAGGAGAACAAGAACATCGCGAACGTCGAGGCTGCGCTCAGCGCCATCACCAAGGAAAAGATCAACTGCACCGTGGACATCGTTCCCGTGTTCATCGGCGACCTGCCCACCACCACCTCTCTGGGTGTTGCCGGCGATGAGAAGCTCGACATCGTTGTGGCCGGTCTGACCAGCCCCCTGGACACCATGGTGAACAACGAGATCCTGCTGCCTCTGGACGATCTGCTCGAGACCCGCGGCCAGGGTGTCAAGGCCGTGACCGAGCATGTGGCCGCCGCGCAGAAGATCAACGGCGTCACCTATGCCGTCAGCGGCTATCCCTATGCAGCCATGTCCGGCGGCTTTGTCTACAACAAGACCCTCGCCGACCAGTTCGGCATTGACATGCACGACGGCATGACCGCCGAGGAGCTCACCGCAGCCGCCGCGAAGTGCGCGGAGAACGGCGTGTACTTCACCACCTTCGGCTCCAGCTCCCAGCTCAACTACAAGTTCCTCTGGGGCGGCGACTACTTCGGCACCGGCGGCGCCTTCGGCGGCATCCTGAATCCCGCGGAATCCACCACCGTTGTGAACGTCTTTGACTCTCAGGAGTATCGTGACTACTGGAAGATGATCAAGAGCTGGAACGACGCCGGCTATCTGCCTGCCGACCAGCTGACCGACACCACCTCCGTGCAGGAGTACTTCTCTCAGCAGCACATCTTCGGCACCTCCACCGCCTTCACCCCCAACCAGATCGCTGTCTGGCTCAACCCCAACTTTGAGACCGGCATCATCCGCACGGGCGAGCCCAGCATCTCCACCGCCGGCGCCGTTGAGTTCATGCTCGGCATCGCCGCCAACTGCAAGCGCCCCGACAAGGCCATGGATCTGATCAACCTGATCTACACCGACGCCGACGTTGCCAACCTGCTGCAGTACGGCGTCGAGGGTACCGACTACGCGCCCGTGGAAGGCACCGAGAACGTCATCACCTATGACGGCACCGAAAACGCCGACCACAACAGCTACTACGCCAGCTTCGTGCACTACGGCGATCCCACCATGCTCAAGATCGTCGCCCCTCTGACCGACAGCTTCTATGACGAGCTCAAGGCCTTCGAGAACGAGGCCAAGTACTCTCAGACCTTCGGCTACACCTTTGACGGCACACCGTTCAGCGCCGAGGCCGGCGCCATCGGCAGCCTGCTCGAGCAGTACCTGCCCGCGCTGAACGCCGGCCAGGTCGCCGACGTGGACGCCGCTGTCGACGAGCTTGTTGCCGCTCTGAATGCCGCCGGCATGCAGGACGCCATCGACGCCAACCAGGCCGCTCTGGACGCATGGCTGGCTGAAAACAAGTAACTGCAGATCTCAAACATACTCATAAGGCTTCCCCTTCGCGGGAAGCCTTATGATACTGAACTGCAATCAGACTGGTAAGAAATCTGAAAAGAGGGGAAGCACATGAAGCAGGACAAGAAGAAAAAACGCAATTTCAAGCAGTGGATCCCGTTTTACCTCATGGGTCTGCCTGGCTTGATCTACCTGTTTATCAACAACTATCTGCCCCTTGCGGGTCTGCAGATCGCCTTCAAAAACTTCAGCTATACCAAGGGCATGTGGGACAGCCCCTGGGTCGGCTTCAAGAACTTCAAGTTCCTGTTCCGTACAGCCGACTCCTGGATCATGATCCGCAACACGCTGTGCTACAACATTGCCTGGATCATCCTCAGCGCCATCGTCGGCGTCACCGCCGCGATCCTCATCAACGAGGTCGTCGGCAAGCTGAAAAAGAAATTCTATATGACCGCCATCCTCCTGCCCTACCTCATGAGCATGGTCGTCATCGCCTATCTGGTCTACGCCTACCTCTCCCCGACGGCCGGCCTGTTCACCAAATGGCTCGAGCGTCTGACCGGCACCGCGCCGGCGTTCTATCAGGAGAGCAAGTGGTGGCCCTTTATCCTGACCTTTGTCAACCAATGGCGCAACCTGGGCTTCGGCATGATCCTGTACATGTCCACCATTCTGGGCATCGACCCCAGCCTGTATGAAGCCGCGACCCTCGACGGCGCCACCCGCTGGCAGCAGCACAAGAACATCACCATCCCGCTGCTGATCCCCACCGTGGTCATGCTGCTGATCCTGAGCCTCGGCCAGGTCTTCCGCTCCGACTTCGGTCTGTTCTATCAGGTGCCCATGAACCAGGGCTCGCTCTACGGCGTCACCCAGACCATCGACACCTACGTCTATCGCGCCCTGCTGAAAAACAACGATGTGGGCATGTCCTCGGCTGCCAGCTTTGTGCAGTCTGTCGTGGGCTTCCTCTTCATCGTGGGAGCCAACAAGATTGTCTCCAAGCTCGATAAGAGCAGCGCGCTGTTCTGAGGAAGGAGGAACGACACATGGTCAATACCGGAAAAGGCTGGAAAATTGCAGCCAATATCGTAATGATTCTCTGCTCCTTCCTGGCGCTGGCGCCCTTCGTGCTGCTGATCATCGCCTCCTTCACCGACGAGACGGTGGCTCTGATGAACGGCTACAGCTATCTGCCCGAAAAGTGGTCCCTGAGCGCGTATGAGTACATCGTCAGCCAGGCCTCCATGCTCGGCCGCGCCTATCTGATGACCATCCTGGTCACCGCCATCGGCACCTCGGTTGGCGTCATCATCACGGCCCTTCTGGGCTACATGCTCTCCAACCGGAACCTGCCCGGCCGGCGCCTCCTGAATCTGTACGTCGTGTTCACGATGCTCTTCAACGGCGGCCTGGTCCCGACCTACATCATGTACGTCAAGACCTTCGCTGTGAAGAACACCATCTTTGGCCTCATTGTGCCGAACCTGCTGATGAGCGCCTTCCTCGTGATGCTCGTGCGCAACTACTTTGAAAACAGCATCCCGCAGGACCTCTATGAGGCTGCGCGCATCGACGGCGCCAGCGAGTTCCAGACCTTCTTCCGCGTCGCGCTGCCGCTGTCCACGCCGATCCTCGCGACGATCGGCATGATGATGGGCATCGCCTACTGGAACGACTGGCAGAACGGCCTGTACTACCTCAACGACGCAGGCAAGAACCTGTATACCATCCAAAACATTCTGAACAACATCAATGACAACATCGCCTTCCTGGCCTCAAACGCCACATCGGGCGTGAACCTTGCCGATCTGCCGACGACGACCGTTCGTATGGCCATCGCCGTGGTCGGCATCCTGCCGATCCTGGTGCTCTATCCCTTCTTCCAGAAATACTTTGCCAAGGGAATCACCATGGGCGCTGTGAAGGGATAAACTCACTGTATCAGAAGGGAGGACGCACGTATTTGTTTGACGACAAATGGGTGCGTCCTTTTTCTGTCATTCTTATCGAAATCGGAGAAATGATATGCTGCAAGTGAACACAAAGGCCGGCATCCTGGAAGGGATCCGGCATGATGAATATACCGTATTTCTGGGCATTCCCTATGCAAAGCCCCCGGTCGGGGCACTGCGCTGGTGTCCGCCGCAGCCGGCGGAGAGCTGGGAGGGCGTGCGCAAGGCCGTGCACTTCCCGACCCGGAGCATGCAGGAGGTCCACGAGGACCCCTTTTATGATAAAGAATTCTATGATGAGGCGTCCTATCAGACCCCGGTCAGCGAAGACAGCCTCTATCTGAACGTCTGGACCCCGGCGAAGGCGGCGGATGAAAAGCTGCCTGTGGCCTTCTGGATCCACGGCGGCGCCTTCATGGGCGGCTTCGGCCACGAAAAGGAGTTTGACGGCGCGGCCTTCTGCCGGCGCGGCGTGATCCTCGTGACCATCAACTACCGTCTGGGCGCCATGGGCTTCCTGGCGCACCCCTGGCTCTCCAAAGAGCAGGGCGGCGTTTCCGGCAACTACGGCATTCTCGACCAGATCGCCGCGCTGCGCTGGGTCTACGAGAACATCGAGGCCTTCGGCGGCGATCGGGACCGCATCACGGTCATGGGCCAGAGCGCCGGCGGCATGAGCGTGCAGACGCTCGTGAGCTCGCCGCTGACAAAGGGCATGATCCAAGGGGCCATCCTGCAGAGCTGCCTGGGTCTGAGCTATGACCACAGCCTGGAAAAGGCCGTGGCCGAGGGGCAGGAGATCTCCGACAATCTCGGCGTCCAAAGCCTCGACGAGCTGCGCACGCTGCCGTTGGAGAAGCTGATGGAGGGCGCCGGCCCGATCATCATGCGGGGCTTTGCCACGATGGAGCTGCCCTTCACGCCGGTCATCGACGGCCGGGTGCTGCAGGAGGGCTACAACGCGGCGCGCGATGAAGGTCATGTGGCCGAGGTGCCCTATCTCATCGGCTCGAACCTGAACGATATTGCAGTCGATCCGGAGGCGCTCGCGCGCGGAGAGCGCGGCAAGGTCTACCACGCTGTGGACGCCTGGGCGGAAGCCCGGGTCAATCATAGCGACGACCGGGTCTATGCCTATGATTTCGTCCGGCAGCTGCCGGGCAACGACGCCGGCGCCTTCCATTCCGCCGAGCTCTGGTACATGTTCGGCACGCTGGACCGCTGCTGGCGGCCGATGACGGAGGCCGACCATGCGCTCTCCGAACGAATGCTGGACTACTGGACCAATTTCATCAAAACCGGGTCGCCGAACGGGCCGGGTCTGCCGCACTGGGCGCCCTGGGCACAGCCGGGGGACCGCATGGTCTTTGACGTCTGAGGGCGCTGGGATGAGAAGACTGTTTGATCCCGATTCCAGGATCTATCAGATCCTCAGCACGGCGGCGTCCTTTATCGCCCTGAACATCCTCTGGCTTCTGTGCGCGGCGCCGCTGCTGACCGCAGGCGCATCCACCGCCGCCATGTACACCGTCACCCGGAAGATGGCGCGGCACGAGGACCCGACCATTCTGCCGGACTTTTTCAAGGCCTTCAAGGAGAATTTCAAAAAATCGCTGCTGGTCTCCCTGATCCTGCTGCTGCCGATGGCGCTGCTGGTCGTGGTGAGCTCCTATGTCTGGCCGCTTTTGGCCTGGTATGAAACCAGCCTCGGCAACACGCTGCGCAACGCCGTGCTGCTGCCGCTGAACAATCCGCCGATCGCGCTTGTGGTGACGGCGCTGAATCTTCTGCCGCTGTATCTGCTGCTGCGGCATACGTTTGTATTTTTACGCATCAGCTTTCTGTGGCTGGTGGCGGGCTTCGCGCTGACCGCCTTTGTGAACACCCAGCTTCTGCGCTTCCAGTTCCGGCGCTTCACGCCGGAGGATGCGGCATCGCAAGATCAGACGGACGACTGAAACTTTATCATATTTTGGAGGACAATATGGCTTTTTCAAAGGATTTTCTCTGGGGTGCGGCCAGCGCTGCGCCGCAGATCGAAGGCGCATGGAATGAGGACGGCCGCGGACCGTCCATCTGGGACACGCTGGTGCACGCGGGCGGCCGCATCAAGCACGGGGAGAACTGCGACGTGGCCTGCGACCATTACCACCGCTGGAAGGAGGACGTCGCCATCATGAAGCAGCTCGGGCTCAAGAGCTACCGCTTCTCCGTCAGCTGGTCCCGGGTGCTGCCCGAGGGCACCGGCCGCGTCAACGAAAAAGGACTTGAATTCTACCGCAATCTGTGCGACGCGCTGATCGAGGCAGGCATCAAGCCGCTCGTCACGCTCTACCACTGGGATCTGCCGATGGCGCTGTATGAGAAGGGCGGCTGGAAGAATCCGGAGAGCCCTGCCTGGTTCGAGGAATACGCCGAGGTGGTTTCCAAGGCGCTGGGCGATCGCGTCTATGCCTGGATGACCTTCAATGAATTCCAGGTCTTTGTGGGCCTCGGCATGGAGATCGGCGTGCACGCCCCGTTTGAGCAAAACGACGAGGACACGCTGATCGGCGTGAGCAAAAACCTGCTGCTCGCCCACGGCAGAGCAGTCTCGGTTCTGCGAAGGAACTGCCCCTCTGCGCTGGTCGGACTGGCACCCACGGGCGACTGCTTCCTGCCGAAGGACGACTCCCCCGAAGCGGTGGAGGAAGCGCGGCGGCGCTCGCTTTCCATCCGGCGGGACTTTGTGATGTCCAATACCTGGTGGGCTGACCCGATTTTCCTTGGCCGCTATCCCGAGGAGGCCGAAGAACTCTTCGGCGAGCGGATGTACCGCCTGAGCGAGGAGGAGTGGCGCTCGGTGTCGCAGAAGCTGGACTTCTACGGCTACAACTGCTATCAGGGCACCCTGGATTATCCGCCTCCTGCCGACGGCTACGACAACTACGCCTATCAGGGCTGCCCCAGAAGCGCCTTTGACTGGAACCTGACCCCGCAGTCGATGTACTACTCCAGCAAGTTCTGGTATGAGCGCTACGGCCTGCCCGTGCTGATCACCGAAAACGGCTACGCCGGGACCGACCATGTGATGCTCGACGGCAAGGTCCACGATCCCCAGCGGCAGGACTGGATGCACCGCTATCTGCTGGAGCTCCGGCGCGCCGTGGACGACGGCATTCCCGTTCTCGGCTACACCTACTGGAGCATTCTGGACAACTTCGAGTGGGCCGACGGCTATGATCCGCGCTTCGGCCTGGTCTATGTGGACTACCGGACCCAAAAGCGCACCGTAAAGGATTCAGCCCTGTGGTACAAAACCGTGATCGCATCCAACGGAGAGAACCTTTGAGAAACCGACTGAGAAAGAGGTAAACTATGAGCAAATACTACTGCAATCCGCTGAACCTACCTTATAAATACAATTTCCAGCAGCCCAATATGCCCGGCCTCGGAGAGGCAAAGCTGTCGGTCTACCGCGAGGCGGCGGACCCGACGCTGGTGCTGTTCAAGGGCCGGCACTATCTGTTCCCCTCGATGACCCGCGGCTTCTATGTCTCGGACGATATGGTAAGCTGGGAATACCACCCGCTCGAAGCGCCGATCCCGGTATTCGACTACGCGCCGGATGTGCGCGCGGCAGGGGAGTATCTCTATTTCTGCGCCAGCAAGCGCAGCGAGCCCTGCGACTTCTACCGCACGAAGGACCCCCTTGGCGGACAGTGGGAGAGAATCAAAGGAACCTTCCCCTTCTGGGACCCCGATCTCTTTGTGGATGACGACGGCCGCTTCTATTTCTACTGGGGCTGCTCCAACATCACCCCGATCTGGGGTGTGGAGCTCGACCCTGAGACCATGCAGCCCATCGGTAAGCAGCAGGTCATGTTCACGATGGACAACAAGACCAGAGGCTATGAGCGCGTCGGCATGGACCACGTGAGCCCCAAGGCGGGAATCGACATTGAGGCCGAGACGGAAAAAATGTTCCAGGGCCTGATGCAGATGCCCGCAGCGCTCAGGGAAAAAGAGGGGCTCACCGACGAGGCCGCCGTGCGCCGTCTGGCCAGAGGCTTTGCCGGGGACGATCCCTATATCGAAGGCGCCTATGTGACCAAGCACAATGGAAAATACTATCTGCAGTACGCCTTCCCGGCCACGCAGCTGAATGTCTACGGCGACGCGGTCCTCGTGGCCGACAAGCCGCTGGGCCCCTACCATTTCGCGAAGAACAATCCCTTCTCCTACAAGCCCGGCGGCTTCATCAACGGCGCCGGCCACGGCTCCACCATCGCGGACAAGAACGGGAACTACTGGCACACCGCCAGCATGTCCATCTCCGTGAACAACGACATGGAGCGCCGGCTCGGCCTGTGGAAGGCCGGCTTCGACGCCGACGGCGAGCTCTGGTGCGACCAGCGCTACGGCGACTGGCCGGTCAACGTCGAGGCGCCCGCCTTCGCAAAGCCGGAATTCATGCTTCTGTCTTATAATAAGCCGGTCACGGTTTCCTCCGGCAGCGGCGCCGAGAAGGTCACCAATGAGAACGTGCGCGACTGGTGGCGCGCCGACGGGAATGAAAACGAATGGTGCCGGGTCGATCTCGGCTCTGTGCAGGACGTCCGGGCGATTCAGATCAACCTGGCGGACGAGGGCATCGACGCGCAGATCCCCGAGGGCGTCGACCGCCTCATCGCCCACGAGATCCGCTACATCGACACCGAGAAGCGCGTGAGCCGCTGGCTGCTCGAGGGATCTGAGGACGGCGAGACCTATTTCCCCATCGCGGACAAGCGCGAAGCCACGCAGGACCTTGGCAACGACTTTGTGATGCCGGATGGCGGCGTTCGCGTGCGCTATCTGAGGCTGACCGTGGCGGAGCTGCCCTTCCGGCAGCGGATCTGTGTCTCCGGTCTGCGCGTCTTCGGCAAGAGTGAGGGCGCGCTGCCCGAAGCGCCCCGGGCAGAGGCAAAGCGCCTCGGCGATCTGGATATGCTGGTTTCCTGGACCGACACCGGCGCCGTGGGCTACAACGTCCTCTGGGGCTGTGCGCCGGACAAGCTCTACCACAGCTATATGGTCCTCGGCGCCTTTGAGAAGAAGATCGGCGCCTTGACCAAGGGCGAGCCGGTCTGGGTCCGCGTGGACGCCTTCAACGAATCCGGCATCACCGAGGGAACGGTCTTTCCGCTGTGATGCAGAAAAGAATTTCTGTCGCTGGGAGGACTATGAATGAAACTTGAAGCACTGAAGATCAACGGCGTCCCGGAACCGCTGGGCTTTGCACTGCCCCATGTGGAGGCCTCCTTCAAGGTGCGGGATACAGAGAGCAAGCACGCCGAGAGAATCGCAATTCGGCTTCTGGACGCGCAGGGGAATCTCCTGGCCGAGCAGCAGGAGAGGGACCTCGATCCCGCCGGAGTGCTTCTGGACGCGCCGCTGCAGCCCAGACACGCCTACCGCCTGCAGGTCAGCGTCACCGGAGATGCGGGAGATCACGCCGAGGCGGAGACCTGCTTCGAGACCGGCAAGATGGACGAGCCCTGGACCGCGGACTGGATCGCCGCGCCGAAAGGGGAGGACTGCCATCCGCTGCTTTGCCGTCGTTTTTCGGTCAAAGCCGGCCTGGTCCGGGCACGGCTCTATGCCACGGGCGTGGGACTGTTTGAAGCCTACGTAAACGGTGAAAAGCTGGGCGAGGAATACCTGCTGCCCGGCGTGACCAACTACGAGACGCGCATCCAGACGATCACCTTCCCTGTGCAGAAGCTGCACGAGGGTGAAAACGAGCTGCGCTTCCTGCTGGGCAAGGGCTGGTACATGGGCGTGTTCGGCCTGGACAACCAGGCAAACAACTACGGCAGCCGCATGGCCGTGATCGGCGAGCTGCATCTGGAATACGCCGACGGCACGAGCGAGTGCCTCAAAACCGACGGTAGCTTCACCTGGGCGCCCTCGCAGATCGTGGACAGCGGCATCTACTGGGGCGAGTGCATCGACCGAAGCAAAGCGCCGGAGAAGGAGCAGCCCGTGGAGGTCCTCTCTGCGCCTGAGCAGGACCCGGACACCGCGAATTTGAAAAAATCCCACCTGTGCGACCGGCTGAGCCTGCCCATCACGGTTTTGGAAACACTTCCGGTGCAGCAGATTCTGCACACGCCCGCCGGAGAAACCGTGCTCGATTTCGGCCAGAACTTCGCGGGCTTCCCGGAGTTTGACGCCGACTTCCCAACGGGCACCAAAATCACCCTGGACTTCGGGGAGATCCTGCAGCAGGGGAACTTCTACAACAAAAACTATCGGGACGCCCGTTCCCGCTTTGAGTACATCTCCGGCGGCACGCGGGAGACGATTCGCCCGCACTTTACGTTCTTCGGCTTCCGCTATGTGCGCGTGCAGGGCTGGGTCGGCGAATTGAAAAAAGAACAGTTCCGCGGCTGCGTGCTCAGCTCTCAGCTCGAGCGCATCGGCCGGATCGAGACGGGCAACCCCAAGATCAACCGGCTCTATGAAAACACGCTCTGGGGCCTGCGCTCCAATTTCATCGACATGCCCACCGACTGCCCGCAGCGCAGCGAGCGCCTCGGCTGGACCGGGGACGCGCAGATTTTTGCCCCCACGGCCAGCTACCACTGCGACACCCGCGCCTTTTTCCGCAAGTTCGAGCAGGACCTCATGGACGAGCAAGCCTTCCTGGGCGGGGGCGTGCCGAACTACGTGCCCAACATGGGCCACAAGACCGACGCCACCAGCGCCTGGAGCGATATCGCCACCTTCCTGCCGATGACGCTTTGGCGGGCCTACGGCAGCCGGGCGGAGCTGCGCGCGGCCTACCCGCTCATGAAGGGCTGGGTCGACTACATGGAGCGACAGGATACCGACGGCAGCCATACCTTCCGCCCCGGCTTCCAGTTCGGCGACTGGCTCGGCCTGGACGGTCCCAGCGAGACCAGCTTCAAGGGCGGCACCGACGACGACTATCTGGGCTCGGCCTATTACTATCAGTCGACGAAGCTCACCGCCGAGGCGGCCCGGATTCTGGGCTATGCCGGGGACGCCGCCCATTACAGCGCCCTGTGCGACGCGATCCGGCAGGCGCTTTTGCAGGAATATTTCACGCCGAACGGGCGCTTTGCCCTCGACACGCAGGCCGCCTACGTGGTGGCGCTGAAATTCGGCCTCTGGATCGACCGGGACCGACTCGTGGCCCAGTTTGTGGGGCGGCTGAAAAAGGACGGCTTCCGCATCCGCTGCGGCTTTGTCGGCGCGCCGCTGCTGTGCACGGTGCTGGCGGAGAACGGCCTGACAGAGCTTGCCTACGACTTCCTGCTGCAGGAGGGCTTCCCCAGCTGGCTCTATGCCGTCAACCTGGGGGCCACGACCGTCTGGGAGCGCTGGAACAGCGTCGGCCCGGACGGGACGATCTCCGACACCGGAATGAACTCCCTCAACCACTACGCCTACGGCAGCGTGATGGAGTTCCTCTACGCCTACGCCGCCGGCATCCGCCCGGCCTGCCCGGGCTACCGGAAGGCGATCCTCGCCCCGGAGCCGGACGCGCGGCTGGGCTTTATCCGGGCGTCCTACGATTCGGTCTCGGGCCGCTATGTGACCGAAACCCGCATCTGCCCGGACGGCTCACTGGAGCTGCACGTCGAGGTCCCCTTCGGCTGCGAGGCCGAGCTGCAGCTGCCGCGCAGCGGGAAGGCGCCGATCCGCCTCTGCGCCGGAAGCTACGACTACCGCTACCGGCCCGACCGCGACTACCGCAAGACCTTTGACGAGAAGACCCCGCTCAGCACGCTGGCGAAAAACAAGGACGCAATGGAAATTCTGATGCGCCTGACTCCGGTGCTGGGCGGCATGGCACTGGAAAACAACCCCGAATTCTCCGGCGGCGGCCTGGCGGATTTCCGGGGCATGGGCTTTTTGCCAATCGACCCGGATAAGCTGGAGCAGGCCATCGAGGAGCTCAAAGAACTGATTGTGTGGAAGGAGTAACACATGCGACTGGACAAGAACCTGCCCCATCTGCCGATCTGGGGCGACGCGGCAAGCATCCCCGGCAACACCGGGAAGAGCAAAAGCGATGTGATGCACATCGACAAGACCCTGACCATGGAGGACGTATTCACCAAATACCCCGGCATCTGGGACAAGGACAGCGATGAACTGGGCGATCTGCGCGGCAACGACTATATGGTCTGGAATGACGAAATGGAGCACGGCTACGCCGAGGAGACCTACTCTGACCAGCCGCTGCTGATCCCGTTCCTGTGCCCGGGCAGCGACCGCTGCGTGATCCTCTGCCCCGGCGGTGCCTACCTGACCAAGTCCATGGACAGCGAAGGCCAGGAGGTGGCCGAGTTCCTCAACGAGGCGGGCATCAGCGCCTTTGTGCTCTGGTACCGCAGCTATCCCTACCGTGCGCCGCTGATGTATCTGGATGCCCAGAGGGCTGTGCGCTATGTGCGCTTCCACGCAGCGGAGTACGGCATCGACCCGCAGAAGATCGGCCTGGCCGGCTTCTCCGCCGGCGGCAATCTGGCCGGTGTGGAGGCTCTGTGCTTCCGGGACGAGGCGGTGGACTGGCCCGGCTACGCGCCCGACGAGGTGGACGCCGTGGACGGAAGACCCAACGCCCTGGGTCTCATCTATCCCGCCGTGTCCATGCACGGCGACAAGATCACCGCGGTGATCGGCGGCGTCGATCTGTACGAGGATCCCGAACGGCGGGAGGCCTTTGCCGACCGCTACGATCTGCGCACCCACGTGCAGCCGGGCGACGCGCCGGCCTTCCTCTGCGCCTGCGCAGACGACTTTGTGGTGCCGCCCCCGATCCTGGTGGAGCTGGCCCAGAGCTATGAGAAACAAGGCGTTCCGTGCGAGCTGCACATCTTCCCCTACGGCGGCCACGGCTTCGGCGCCTGCATCCCGCGCCAGGTCGGGCCCTTCGCGCCGCCGGACCTGACGGCCTGCCGCCAGTGGAGAGGCCTCTTCTGCACCTGGCTCAACGGTGTATTTGACGGAAAAATGACAAAATAAACGGAGGAAAAAACGATGAAAGCTGCTTATATTCCCGTAGGCTCGGGCGGACACATCCTCTCCAGCCTTCCGATGATCACCGAGCTCGTGAAAAAGGGCGTGGAGGTCGACTACTACGCCCCCGAATCCCAGCGCGCGCAGGTGGAGCTGACCGGCGCAAGACTCTGCGTCTTCCCGGAGGTGACCGAGCGCTATTCCGGCCCCTACATGGGCAAGGAGGAATTCCTGGCGGTCATCCCGCTGGTATTCCTGGGCATGGCCAAGGAGGCCATCGGCGCCATCATGGAGGGCCTGGAGGCCAACCGCCCCGACGTGATCATCACCGACGAGATGGCGGTGGCCGGACGCCTCGCCGCCTGGAAGCTGGGCATCCCGCTGGTCATGATGTTCACCAGCTACGCCCCCGGCAAGGATTTCTCGATCTTCCGCACCTGGCCCGAGTTCCCGGATTCTCCCGCGCGCAAGGCCGCGCTGGAGATGGCGGAGGAATTCCAGAAGGAATACGGCGGGCCGCTGCTGACCCCGCGTGAGATCTTTGAGGGCACCGCGGACTTCAACATCTCCACGCTGACGAAGGAATTCCAGCCCGGCGGCGAGCGCTTCGGCGACAGCTTCTTCTTCGCCGGTGCGCAGATCGCCCCGCGGGCGGGCGACGGCAGCTGGCAGCCGCCGCAGAACGGCAAGCCGCTGCTCTATACCTCTCTGGGAAGCCTCTTCAACAACTGGCCGGAGTTCTACAAGATGCTCTTCCCCGTGGTGAAGGATCTGGACATCAACGTCCTGTGCTCTCTGGGCAAGTCCATCAAGCCCGAGGATCTGGGCGAGATCCCGGCCAACGTCACCGTCATGGCCTTCACGCCCCAGCTCGAGGTGCTGCGGCACACCAGCTACTTCCTCACCCACGCGGGCGTGGGCAGCGTGATGGAGGCGCTCTACAACGGCGTGCCCATGATGTGCATCCCGCAGATGGACGAGCAGATCTTCACCGCCCACCGCATGGAGGAGCTCGGCATCACAAGCGCAGTGCTCCTCAAGGAGCAGGTCAGCGAGCAGAGCCTGCGCAAGGCGCTCACAGAGCTGATTGACAATCCCAGCTACGGCGAAAAGGCCAGAGCCATGGGCGAGCAGATGCACCGCGAGGGCGGCTGCGACAAGGCGGCCCAGGCGGTCATCGACTATGTTCGCAAGCTGAACTGAGCGCAAAGACTGCGCCTGGTTCGTGATAAAAAGGAGAACCGCATGAAGATTTTGTATGTAAGCAGCGAGTGTGCGCCGTTTTCCAAATCCGGCGGGCTTGCGGACGTCGCCTTCTCGCTGCCGCCTGCGCTGCAGCAGGAGGGAAACGAGATTGCCGTCATCACGCCGCTTTACCGCTGCGTCAGGGAGCGCTTCGCAGACACCCTGCACCGCGTCAAAGAGGCCTGGGTCCATCTCAACGGCACCGGCTATTCCTGCGCGCTCTGGCGCGGGGAAAACCACGGCGTGCCGATGTGGTTTTTGGAAAACGACCCGTTTTTCGACCGGCCGAAGCTCTACGGCTACGACGACGACAAGCTGCGCTTTGCCTGGTTCTGCAGGGCGGTGATCGACCTGCTGGGTGAGCTGGACTTCTTCCCGGACATCCTGCACTGCAACGACTGGGAGACCGCGCTGGCAATCATCTATCTGAAAAACGAGACGGCCTACCACAGCGAGCTCAAAAAGATCAAGACCGTCTACACCATCCACAACATTGCCTATCAGGGCCAGTTCGGCGCAAACGAGCTGCAGGACACCTTCGGTCTGCCCTGGGGCTGGTACGACGGCGGCCTGGGCTATCTCTACGAGGGCCGGCGGGACGTGAACCTGATGAAGGGCGCCATGCTGATGGCTGACGCGGTGTCCACGGTCTCTCCCACCTACGCCAGAGAGCTGCACTATCCCGCCTTCGGCTGCGGGCTGCAGGGCGTGGCGGATCTGGTGGACAGCAAGCTCCACGGCATCCTCAACGGCATCGACATGGATCACTACGATCCAAGGCTGGACAAGCGGCTGCCCTTTGCCTTCTCGGCAGACGACATGGGCGGCAAGGCGCGCTGCAAGGCGGCGCTGCAGGAAAAGTTCGGCCTCGATCCCGAGCCGCGCTTCCCGGTGCTCTGCTCGGTGGCAAGGCTCGTGGAGCAAAAAGGCATCGAGCTGATCCGGCAGATCCTGCCGCAGCTCATGGAGCTGGGCGTGCAGGTGATCATCTTCGGCCAGGGCGAGCAGCGCTATGTGGATTACTTCACGAAATGCTGCGCGCATTGGCCGGGGCAGTTCGGCTTCTCCGACAACTACAGCGAGCAGGTCGCAAGCGAGGTGTTTGCCGGCTCGGACTTCTACCTCATGCCCTCGCGCTTCGAGCCCTGCGGCCTGAGCCAGATGATGGCCATGCGCTACGGCACGATCCCCATCGTCCACGAAACCGGCGGTCTCAAGGACTCCGTGCGCCCCTACAGCGAGTTTGACGGAATCGGCGACGGCTTCTCCTTCTCCAACTATCAGAGCAAGGATCTGCTGCTGGCCATCATGAGCGCGCTGCGCGTGTACTTCTGCGACGAGGAGACCTTCCACCGCCTGCGCAGACGCTGCATGGAGAAGGACTTCTCCTGGAAGCGCAGCGCCGAACGCTATCAGCGCATGTACGCGGAGATCTTTGACGGCGAGTCGGGCAGCAGCATCCCCTTCGACGAGGCCTTTGCCGAGCTGAAGGAAGCCTACGTGGCGCTCGACGCGGAAAACCGCGCGCGCTACCACGGCATCTTTACCGAGGACTACCACCGCGTGGTGCAGATCCACGTGACCGGAAGAACGGAGGGCGACCTGTATGTGCGCTTCTCCAACGAGGTGCAGGAGCCCTTCCGCATGGAGCCCTATTCCTACGAGGGGGCGGATGCCTACGTCACCGCGAGCCTCGACCATCTGCTGGCCATGGCAAAAGGCGAGCTGCGCTTTGACAAGCTCTTCCTCAGCGGTCAGATCCGGGTGGACGGGAACCTGTCCAAGGGCACCGAGATCCGGAACCTGCTGTGCAAAGGAAACTGAGATGAAAACAAACGAAATCATCCTGCGCGATCCCTTCGTGCTGCTGCACGAGGACCGCTATTACCTCTACGGCACCCGCAGCGAAAGCTGCTGGGGGCCGGCCGACGGCTTCGACTGCTACGTGAGCACGGACCGGGAAAACTGGGAAGGGCCGGTGGAAATTTTCCACCGGCCTGCGGGCTTTTGGGCGGATCGTGCCTACTGGGCGCCGGAGTGCGTGTGCCATCAGGGAAAGTTCTGGCTGATCACCACATTGGGCGCGGCGGACCGGAAGAAAGGGATCTATATCCTGAGAAGCGATTCACCTCTGGGCCCCTTCACGCCCTACAGCGGGCGGCTGACGCCGGAAAACTGGTCGTGCATCGACGGGACGCTGGTGTTCGAGGGCGGAACGCCCTGGCTGATCTTCTCCCACTCCTTCGAGGACGATCCGAAGGGAGACATGTGCCTTCTGCCGCTGACCGAAGATCTCTCGGCCGCCGCAGGCGCGCCCGAAACTCTGTTTTCCGCCGGCGAGGCAGCCTGGGCCAGACCCGTGCCCTTTGCCAAGGAGGAATTCGGGATCGACGGGGATGTGTTTTTCACGGACGGTCCCTGCGTCAAACAGCTCCCGGACGGGCGGCTGATCATGACCTGGTCGAGCTGGAGCGAGCAGGCCTACGCCGTGGGCGTGGCCGTATCAAGCAGCGGTTCCGTGCACGGCCCCTGGCGGCAGCTCGAGACGCCGCTCTATCCCGCCAACGGCGGCCACGGCATGCTCTTTGAAGAGAAGAACGGCTCTTGGTGGTTTACCCTGCACACACCGAATGACAAATACCGGGAGCGGCCGGTCTTCCTTGCCGTGGAGACCGATGGCACGCTCCGGCTGAAAGCGAGGGCTGACACATGAAGCTTTGCAATCTGCGCGTCTGCAATCTGACCGAGCCTCTGGGCTTTTCTATGGATGCGCCGGTGTTCTCCTGGACCGTGGAAGACGCAGAAGGCGCCCAGCGCGCAGCCCGGCTGGTGATCTGCACGGGCGGCCAGACCGTCTATGACAGCGGCGAGACCGCGCAGGCCGACAGCCTCGGCTGGACGGTCCCGCTGCCGCTGCGACCGCGCACACGCTACGACTATACGCTGCGCATCTTCGGGACGGACGGCACGGAGGCCGCCGCTTCCTCATTCTTTGAAACCGGAAAGCGGGACGAGCCCTGGTTCGGCCACTGGATCAGCCCCGAACAGTCCCAAAGCTGCGCGCTGTTGCAAAAACGCTTTTTCTGCACAGCGCCCGACGGCGCGGCGCGGCTTTACCTCTGCGGCCTGGGCGTCTACGAAGCCTATCTCAACGGGAGAAAGGTCGGCCAGGAGTATCTCGCGCCCGGCTATCACGCCTATGACTTCCACCTCGGCGCGCAGACCTACGATGTGACGGGCCTGCTGCGCAAAGGCGAAAACAGCCTGGTGATCGCGCTGGGCGAGGGCTGGTTCAAGGGCCGGCTGGGCTTCGAGGGCGGCTACACGAATCTCTACGGAGACCGTCTCTACGCCATTGCGGAGCTCTGGCAGGGCGATTCTCTGCTGGCTGCCACGGACGAGCACTGGGACGAGCTGCGCTCCCCGGTCGCCTTCGCCAACATCTACGACGGAGAGACCTGGGATGCCCGCATCCGCCCGGAGCGACTGGGAAAGGTGCTTTGCGCCGCCCCGGACGCCTGCGGGCCGCTGCAGGACCGCGTGTCCCTGCCGGTGGCTGAGTGCGACCGCCTCCCGGTGAAGGAGCTGATCTGCACCCCGAAGGGCGACCGCATCCTGGACTTCGGGCAGAATCTGACCGGCTGGGTGCAGTTTTGCTCCACGCTGCCAATGGGTGCTTCCATCTCCCTCACGGCGGGCGAAATCCTGCAGGACGGCGAATTTTACAACGAAAACTACCGCACGGCGCGCGCCCGATTCACCTACATCTCCGACGGCACCGACCGCCTTGTGCGGCCGCACTTCACCTTCTTCGGCTTCCGCTATATGAAGGTGGACTGCGAGCTCCCGATCCGGGCCGAGGACTTCACCGCGGTGCATCTGCGCAGCGCCATGCCGCAGACCGTACAGTTTTCCACCGGAAGCGGGTCTGTGAACCGGCTGTTTCAGAATGCCCTCTGGGGCATGAAGGACAATTTCCTGGATGTGCCGACCGACTGCCCGCAGCGCGATGAGCGGCTCGGCTGGACCGGCGATGCGCAGGCCATCTCCGCCACCGCCTGTCAGTGCCTGTATATGCCCGCGTTCTACCGGAAATTCCTCTGGGACATGCGCGCAGAGCAGAGTGCCCTGGGCGGCAGCGTCCCCAACGTGGTGCCGCGCATCAAGCAGGGCATGATCGGCGAGCACGGCTCCTGCCCCTGGGCGGACGCTGCGGTGATCATTCCCTGGAACGTCTGGCGCTATTACGGAAACAAGGCGCTGCTGCAGGAGACCTATCCCGGCATGAAGGCCTGGGTGGACTGTCAGCGGCGGCGTGAAGAGGCGCTGGGCGGGCCGCATCTGGTCAAGGACGGCTTCCACTTTGCCGACTGGCTGGCGCTGGACAATCCGCAGCCCGGGCCCTTCGGCGCCACAGACCCGCTCTACATCGCCAGCGCCTACTATTACCGCTGCGCGGCGATCGTGGCCGAGGCGGCTGAGCTTCTGTCGCTTCCGGAGGCAGCGGAATACCGGACGCTTTCAGATGAGATCCTGCAGGCGCTGCGGGAACGATATTTTGACGAAGCCGGCCTCTGCCGCATCCGGACGCAGACCGCGGCTGCGCTGGCTGTGGTGTTCGGCCTGGCGCAGGACTCCAAGGCGCAGGGCGATCAGCTTCGGATGCTGCTTGCCGAAAACCGCGACCATCTGAACACCGGCTTTGTCGGTACGCCGATCCTCTGCGAGGCCCTGAGCCGGACCGGGCATCACGACGCCGCGGTGACGGTGCTGCTGCAGGAGGACTTCCCGAGCTGGCTCTACAGCGTGAAGCTCGGCGCAACCACGATCTGGGAGCGCTGGAACTCCGTGCTGCCGGACGGGCACATGAACCCCGAGGGGATGAACTCCCTCAACCACTACACCTACGGCAGCGTTGCCGGCTGGATGCTCTCCTGGCTTTGCGGCCTGCGCCCCGCTGCGCCAGGCTACCGAAAGGCTGTGCTGGAGCCCAGGCCGGACCGGCGCCTGGGGAAGGCCAGGGCAGAGCTGGACACGGCTGCCGGGCGCTTCGTCAGCGCGTGGACCTTTGAGGAAGACTGCATCCGGTATGAATTCACGGTACCCTTCGGCGCCGAGGCGGAGCTCCGGCTCCCCGGCCGGGCGCCTAGGACGCTCCTGCCCGGCAGCTATCAATTTGAGGAGGCGCTTTGATGTCCGATTATCAGACAGACCGCATGGACGGTTATTACCGCATCGGCTGCGCGGATGGCGCGTTCTGCTATCTCGTTGTCGGCACAGAACGCGCCGCTCTGATCGACACCGGCTACGGCCTGGGCGATTTGAAGTCAGCGGTGGAGGAGATCACCCGGCTTCCGCTGGTGATCCTCAACACCCACGGGCACTGCGACCATGTGGGCGGAAACGCACAGTTTGACGCACTCTGCTATCTGCATCCGAAGGATCTGGAGCTTGCCCTGCGGCACACCACACCGCAGATGCGCCGGGCTGACGCGGAGCGGCTTGCCCACAACGTGGATTTCCGGACCGGCGAAACCTTCAGTGCGCTGCCGGAGGATTTCGACCTCGACCGCTATGTGTCGATGGGTGCCGGCAGACTCACCGAGGCGCGGGAGGGCATGCGCTTCGAGCTTGGCGGCACGACGCTGGAGCTCATTGAGACGCCGGGGCATACGGCCGGCGGCATCTCTGTGTACGAGCCCGAACGGCAGCTTCTGTTTGTGGGTGACGCTGCAAACCCCTTTGTCTGGCTGTTTTTGCCGGAGTCCACGGGCAAGGAAAGCTATCTGCGCATGCTCGACAAAATCGACGCCCTGCCAGTCAGAAGCTATCTCGGCGGACACAATCCGAATCCGATGGACCACGCGGATCTGGCGCGCTTTCGCCAGGCGGCGTTGGAGGCGGACTACCAGACGGGAACCCCGTTTGAAGCCTTTCTGGAGCAGGACCGCAAGCCGCGCATCTGCGCTCTGAAGAGCGCGGGCGGCATGTTCTCACCCGATTTTGCGGCAGTCGTCATTTCCGAAGACTGGTAACGGCATGAATCAGAAAAGGAGAAACTACATTCGATGAAGCAGATCAAATGGAACGACGGCTGGAAATTCTGGCCGGACAAGGACGCCTTTGCGCTGGTGTGGGACGTGCCCGAGAGCGCCAGAGATATCACCCTTCCGCACGACGCCATGATCGAAGCCCCGGCGGACCCGGCGAGCCCGAACAAGGGAAACACCGGCTACCGCAACGGCGGAAACTATACCTATCGGAAACTCCTCCAGATCACGCAGGACGCGCTATCGCAGAGATACATGCTCAAGCTCGAGGGCGTGTACTGCCACGCGATGGTCTATGTCAACGAGCAGCTCGCGGGACGCGAGGATAACGGCTACACCGGTTTCTATGTGGAGCTGACGCCCTGGCTGCACGAAGGAGACAACGAGATTCGCGTGCAGGTTAAGAACGCCGGCATGTCCAATTCGCGCTGGTACTCCGGCAGCGGCATCTACCGCGACGTGTATCTGCTCCATTCCGGGAAGGTCTGCATTGAGCCAGACGGCGTGCAGATCCGCACCGAATCCGCCGACGAGGCCTACGCGGTGCTCAGCGTCGCGACCACTGTGGCGAACCGGTCAGACCGGGCGGCCCGCCTGTGCCTCAAGAGCACCGTCCTTGACGCGCAGAAGGCGGAAGCCGGGGCAGAGGAGACGGTCTTCTTCCTGCGCTCCGGAGAGAGCAGAACCGTGCATCAGAGAATTCTGGTCCGAAACCCGCAGCTCTGGTCGGACGAGAGCCCGGCGCTCTATGCGGTGGAGAGCCGACTTTGTGAAAACGACCGGCTGCTCGACAGCGCGCAGGACCGCTTCGGCATCCGCACCCTCTCTCTGGACGCGGCCCGCGGCCTGCGGCTCAACGGCAGGAGCATCAAACTCCGCGGCGCCTGCATCCACCACGACAGCGGCCTGCTGGGCGCTGCCACCTACGAGGACGCGCACCGGCGGCAGATCCGGCTGCTCAAAAAGGCCGGCTTCAACGCGATCCGCATGTCCCACCATCCGGCGGCTCCGGCGCTTCTGCGGGTCTGCGACGAGCTGGGCATGCTCGTGATGGACGAGTTTTCCGATATGTGGCAGCGGGCCAAGTGCGACCTCGACTACGCCATGGATTTTGACAGCTCCTGGGAGAACGACGTGCGCCTGATGGTCCGCAAGGACTTTAACCACCCCTCGGTGATTCTCTACTCCGTGGGCAACGAGATCCCGGAGATCGGCACCGACGCCGGCAGCGAGACCTGCGCGAACATCGCAGGGCTGTTCCGGAAGCTGGACCCAGACCGCTACACCACCGCCGGCGTCAACGGCGTGTTCGCCGCCGGCGACCGGATGGGCGAGATCCTCGCCGATCTGTCCAGGGACATGCGCGCAGCAGGGGAGATCGAGGGCAACGTCAACGACTTTATGAGCGTGATGGACACGAAGATGGACCAGATCGTCTGCCATCGCGCGATCTCCGAGCGGCTGGAAAAGGCCTTTGCACCGCTGGACATCGCGGGCTACAACTACATGGCCGCCCGCTATGAGCCGGACAGTCAGCGCTATCCCAACCGTGTGCTGCTCGGGACGGAGACCTATCCCGGCGACATCGTCCGCAATTGGGCGCTTGTAGAGAAGCTGCCCTCCGTGATCGGAGATTTCACTTGGACTGGCTGGGATTACATCGGCGAGGCCGGCATCGGCGTTCCGGGCTACCATCCGGGCGAGGGCTGCTTCGGTGCAGAATTTCCCTGTCAGTTGGCCTACTGCGGCGACCTGGATCTCACCGGGTACCGGCGTCCGCTTTCCTATCTCCGGGAGATCGCCTTCGGCCTGCGGCAAAGGCCCTATCTCGCGGTGCAAAATCCCTGGCATTACGGCGAAACGCTGCTGAAAACCGCCTGGATCCTGTCCGACGCGGACGCAAGCTGGGACTGGCCCGGCTGCGAGGGAAAGCCCGCGGTCGTGGAGGTCTATGCGCCCGGCGATGAGGCAGAGCTTCTCGTCAACGGCAAGAGCCTGGGGCGCAGGCCGCTGGAGGGCTGCCGGGCACTGTTTGAGACGGTCTATGAGCCGGGCGAGCTGCGGGCGGTCGCCTATGAGAACGGAAGCGTCCTGGGCGACTTTGCGCTCAGAACACCGGGAGAGAACGCTGAGCTCTCGCTCCGCGTGGATGACGTGGGCGAGGAACTGTGCTATCTCACAGTGGAGCGCACCGACGGGGCGGGAAACCTCTGCACCGGCGCGGACGAGACGCTCACCGCCGAGGTCGAAGGCGCGCAGCTGCTGGGCTTCGGCAGCGGTGACCCCAAGCCGCGGCACAACTATAACGAGGGCAAATGCAAAACCTGGAAGGGCCGCGCCCTGCTGATTTTGAAGCAGACCGGCGCCGAACAGGTCCGGGTCCGCATCAGCGCCGAGAGCGGAAAAACCGCAGAGCTGCTTCTGCCCTGAACCGCATACACAAACACAACCGGGACTGTGACTTCCTGTCATAGTCCCGGTTGTGTTTTTGTAATTCAGAAATTTCTGTAGCACAAGCTCAGCTTGGCAAACAGGTCCTCCATCAGCATGCGCACGTCCACATAGTCGTACACGCGGATCCATTTCCCTTGGGCGTCCGGTTCGTAGCGCATATCGTCCCGGATGCGCGGCGCACGCTCCATGTGAAAGTTTCCTCTCCAGTCGCACTCGAGAAGCGCCGCGATCGCCGGGGAATCCCCCAGATTCCAGTTTTCTCCCTTGCGCAGCGCGACCGGCTCCTCATTGCTGAGATTGTAGTCCTCCATCTCCTCATAGAGATAGCGGCCGAGGGTGCCGCAGGGCCGGACCTTCCAGGCCAGCTCCGCCATCGTGATCTCCGCCGTGCCGTAGACACCGACCGGCAGCTGCCACAGGCCGGCTTCGGACGCAAACACCACCCGTGCCGCCGGCACATCCTGCAGCAGATTGAACTCCTCGCCGCCGTCGGGATAGCCCTGTCCGCCGATCCAGACCACCGTTATGCGCTTTGCGATCTCCGGGCAGCGGTTGATCGCGGCGGCGACGTCGGTCAGCGCCCCCTGCGCCGCAATGTACAGCGGACGCGGGTCCTCCCGCAGCGCCTCCTGAATGATGAAGTCCACGCCCTCGCTCCCCGGCGCGTCCTGCTCATCTCGCAGCGGCGCCACGCAGCCGCGCAGCGCCGGCACATCCTCTACGCCGCTGGCCGCCATGAGCTTCCGCAGCTCCTGATAGCTCTTCTCCATCGTTGTGCGGCTGCCCGGCGCCTTGCTCTCATAGTGCGCCGCGACAATGCCGCGCAGGTCAAAGATCGGCGTCAGCAGGTGGTGTGCCACCGCAAACTGGTCGTCCGCCTCATTTTTCACATCGCTGGACACGATGACGCGAAGCTGTTTTTGCAGGGGAAGCCGCATCCCCATGCGGGCAAGTAATTCTGAACGTTTCATATTGATCTCCTCCGGGTTTCTGGTTCAGGCAAAGCCGTCTGATTTCTATTCTACCAAAAGCGGCAGGAAAAAGCAATTCGAGATTTGAAATCACCACCGGCAAAGTTGTTCTGAAAAGTGTTCGGAAATGGGCGCCTGGGCTAGGGGGCGGTGTGGAAATAGTATTTGCTGCGGTACTGGCTGGGGGAGATGCCGTAGGTGTTTTTGAAGGCGCGGGAGAAGTGGAGCTGGTTTTCGTAGCCCACGGACTTGCCCACCTCGCCCACGGGGATGCGCGTGCTCTTGAGCAGCTCGGCGGCCTTGGTCATGCGGTACTGGATCAGGTACTGCTGCGGCGAGTGGCCCATGGTTTCTTTGAAGAGCTTGCCGAAGTAGCTGCGGTTGAGGCCGCAGGCCGCGGCGATCTCCTCCACGGACAGATCCCTTTGATAGTTCAGGTCGATGAAGCTCATGGCTTCTTTGATATAGAAATCTCTCAGGCGCCGGGACCCGGCGCCGATTTTTGTTTTGCTGGTCTGGACGATCTCGTCGAGCAGGATGAGCCCCAGGCCGATGATCCGGATCGGCGCGACATCGGGGTGATCCACCAGATTCAGCATAAAGCGGCCGACCTGATTCTCACATCTGGGGGAGTAGACCGGCTGCTGCTCACTCAGGCCGGCGAGCGTCATGCATTCTCTGGCGCGCATGCCGTCAAACTCGACCCAGGTATAGACCCAGGGGTCGTCCCGGTCGGCGTAATAGGTGCTGATCTGCCCCGGACAGAGCAAAAAGCCCTGCCCCGGCCCGAGGAAAAAGGTCTGGCCGCTGGTCTCCAGCTTGCCCTTGCCGCTGAGGATGTAGTGAAACAGAAAATGGTTGCGGATGGCGGGGCCGAACTGGTGCATGGAGTCGTTCCGCTCCCAGCCGAACTGGTAGAGGTTCAGATCCACAAAGCGCTCGTCCTGCATCACATAGAATTTGACCTTGGTTTCGGTCTGGACATTTCCCTGATTTGGCATACTTCCACCTCCAAAGTCTAGTATATACCATAATGCTGGATGATTTCAACAAAAAACTGCTATTTTATCAAAATTAAGATAAAAATTCTCTCATTTTTCCATTCCCGAAAAACAGCAAAAGTGCTAAGCTATCACCAGCAGGAGGCAGATGTTTTTGTACATTGTGCACAGTATACAAACAAACCTGCCTCAATTTGGTAAAACTGCTGATTCTCCGGTGCTTCGGCCGAGCACCGGGGCTCAACAGAACCGAAAATCAATCAAAGAACAGGAGAATCAAGATGCGGAAGAATTTTAAGAAAATTATCGCCCTGGCGCTGACCCTCGTTCTCGCGCTTGGCATGTTCGGCTGCATGGCGAAGCCCGGCACCGACACTGCAAGCGGCTCCGGCCGCGTAGAACCCCCTGCCGATATCTGGGCCCCTTACGACCAGACCGTCACCATCACCACGATGGGCGAGGAGAACAGCGGCACCGAGTTCCAGAACGGCGACGACTACGGCAACAACCCCTGGTATCGCGCCTACAAGGAGCGCTTCAACATTGACCTGCAGAACAAGTGGATCAGCAACGACTACGGCACCAAGCTGAACCTTGCCATCGCCGACAAGGACATCGCGGACGTGTTCTATGTTGACTCCGCCCGCCTGACCACCCTCTACGAGGCCGGCCTCATCATGCCGCTCGACGAGGTGTTTGAGAGCTACGCCTCCGACACGCTCAAGCAGTACCGCAAGGACTACGCCGACACCTGGGAGACCGGCTGCTTCGACGGCAAGCTCTACGGCATGCCCCAGATGAACTACGGCATCATCGACCAGTTCCAGTACATCTGGATCCGCCAGGACTGGATGCAGGAGTGCGGCTTTGACGAGCCCAAGACCATGGACGACGTGATCGAGATCGCCACCACCTTCGCCCAGAAGTACGGCGGCTATGCGCTGCCCGAGTGCCAGACCCTCGAGAACTTCTACCGTCTGGCTCTGAGCTGGGGCGCCCATCCCGGCATCTGGGTCGAGCAGGACGACGGCACCCTCGGCTACGGCACGATCCAGCCTGAAATGAAGGAAGCGCTGGCCCAGTACACCGAGTGGTATCAGCAGGGCATCGTGAACCCCGAGTTCACCACCCTCAACTGGGACAAGATGATGCAGGGCATGATCAACGGCGAGTGCGGCGTGATCCCCTTTGCCCAGTGGTTCGGCTACAACCCGCTGCCCGACCTCATCAAGAACCAGGGCCCGGACGCCATCTTCTATCCCTACGAAATCCCCACCCAGGACGGCTCCCCGATCATGGGCAGCGTCACCTTCAACAACAACGGCTACGTGGTCATCAGCAAGAACTGCCAGAACCCCGAGGCCGTCATGAAGATCGTCAACTTCTATGTCTACACCGTCAATGACGCCGTGGGCGTGGAGACCAACGAGTACCTCTCCTCTCTGCACAGCTTCAACTATCCCAACGTCGTGCGCGGCACCCGCATCATCAACCCGATGAACGACTACAACCAGTTCCTCCAGGTCAAGGACGCGTTTGACCGCTACCTCGCCGGCGAGGACGTGGACACCTCCGCGCTGGGCACCAACCTCTCGAAGTATGAGAGCTGCGTCAACTGGGTCACCTCGCAGGATCCCAACGGCGTGGGCGACTATCTGCAGCAGGGCAACGACCGCTCCGCCTACGGCATCGCCAAGCAGTATGTGGACAACGAGCAGTACGTGCAGGACGCCAAGTGGGGCCCCGACACCCCGACCCTCCAGGCGGCCGGCAGCACGCTCAACGACATCCTGGTCGAGGGCTTCACCAAGATCATCATCGGTGAGAAGCCGATCGACTATTTCGACGAGCTCGTGCAGCAGTGGTACCAGGCCGGCGGCGAGCAGGCCACCAAGGAAATCAACGAAACCTACGGCAACTAAGCATTCTTGCAGCCTGCTGCAAAATACTTTGTCATTTCGAGCGAAGCGAGAAATCCGTCCCTCTCTGCACTTTTCCCCGGGAAAGGGACGGATTTCTCGGTCGCAAGCTCCCTCGAAATGACAGATTCCTGCTTTTTGCAACAGGCCGCAGACAAACATGAGGAGAATGTTATGAACAAAAGACTCGGCAGGAAAAACATGTGGCAGTATTATGCCATGCTGATTCCCGGCGTGATCGTGACCTTCATCTTCTGCTACATCCCCCTGTATGGCGTCATCATCGCGTTTGAGAACTACAACGTCGGCAAGGGCTTTGCCTCCCCCTGGGTCGGTCTGCAGAATTTCAAGTACCTGTTCAACCAGCCGACGTTCACCCGCACGATCTGGAACACCCTGTACATGTCCGTCTGGAAGCTGCTGCTCGGCATCGTGGTGCCCGTGGCGGCGGCGATCCTGCTCAACGAAATGCGCTCGAACAAGCTCAAGCGCTTCTATCAGACCCTGATCTACATCCCGAACTTCCTGTCCTGGATCATCATGGCCGGCGTTCTGATGGACATTCTGAGCAGCGGCGGCGCGATCAACCTGATTCTGACCTCTCTCGGCCTGCCGGCCGTGGACTTTTTGGGCAACGCCAAGGTCTTCCCCTGGACGATGATCATCTCCGACGTGTGGAAGGGCTTCGGCTACGGCACAATCGTCTATCTGGCTGCGCTCACCGGCATCGACCCGACCCTGTATGAATCGGCCATGCTCGACGGCGCAACCCGCTGGCAGCAGATCCGCAAGGTGACCATTCCGCTGCTCATGCCCACGATCATTCTGATGACGGTGCTCTCGCTCGGCAGCATCCTCAACGCCGGCTTCGACCAGGTCTACAACCTCTACAGCCCGGCGGTCTGGGAGACCGGCGATATCATCGACACCTACGTCTACCGTCTCGGCATCCAGCAGGCGCAGTACTCCGTCGGCGCGGCGGTAGGCCTGTTCAAGTCCGTGGTCTCCGCGTTCCTGGTCATCGTGTCCTATAAGCTGGCTGACAAGCTGGCCGGCTACCGCATCCTGTAAGTGAAGGAGGACGGCAAGATGAAAAAGAAAGTTACTGCGTTTGACATCATTCTGGCGGTGGTGCTGGGCATCATCTGCATCACCTGCGTGCTGCCCTTTGTGCATCTGCTTGCGGTGTCCTTCTCCAGCAGCTCCGCTGTGGCGGCCGGCAGAGTCGGCTTCCTCCCGGTGGAGTTCACCCCCGCATCCTACGAATACGTCATCTCCGGCGGCCGCTTCCTGCACGCCATGGGCATCTCCATCGAGCGCGTCATCCTCGGCACGCTGCTGAACGTGGTGCTGATGGTGCTGACCGCGTATCCGCTCTCGAAGGACGAGCTGCCCGGCCGCGGCATCCTCTCCGGCTTCTTTGTGCTCACGATGCTGATTGGCGGCGGCATGATCCCCACCTATCTGCTCGTCTCGGGCCTGGGCCTGAAGGACACGATCTGGGCGCTGGTCCTGCCCGGTGCGCTGCCGGTTTACAACATGATCATCCTGATGAACTTCATCCGCGGCCTGCCCCACGAGGTCGAGGAGGCCGCCTGGATCGACGGCGCAACGCCGTTCCAGACGCTCGTGCACGTGATCTTCCCGCTGCTCGGGCCCAGCCTCGCCACCGTCGGCCTGTTCTGCATGGTTGGCCACTGGAACGACTGGTTCGCCGGCATGATCTACATGAGCCAGCCCATCAACTACCCCCTGCAGACCTACTTGCAGACCCTGCTGGTCGACTTTGAGAAGCTGCTGCAGTCCGACTCCACCGGCAACATCAAGGACATCCTCTCCAAGATGAACGCCAGAACCGGCCGCGCGGCCCAGCTCTTCCTCGGCGCGCTGCCGATCATGCTGGTCTATCCCTTCCTGCAGCGCTACTTCACCAAGGGCCTGAC